>CAMBEY010000065.1 GCA_945865705.1 Candidatus Sulfopaludibacter sp. SbA3 | reverse complement strand
GCCCACGGTGAGAAAATCACTCACCGTGGCTACCCGAGCAAAAGCGCTAAATGGCAATTATAAAAATGGGCTAGAGATTCGCATGAGACCAAGAGTAACAACTCGGGAGCATGACGCCGCTACGGGGACCGCGTCTCGCGGACGCCTGTTGGGGGCCCGAGGTTTTACGATCCTCGAACTGATGATCGTCATTACCATCATCCTGGGGCTGTTGTCTGTCGCCATCCCCAATTATCAGACCTCCATTCTGCGCTCCAAGGAAGCCGTATTGCGGGATCATCTGTTTACCCTGCGCTCTCTGATTGACCAATATACGCTGGATAAGCAGAAGGCCCCGGAGAGTCTCGGCGACTTGGTTTCCGAGGGGTATTTGCGCGATATCCCCGTTGATCCCATCACCCGTTCCAGCTCCACCTGGACCACCGAGTTCGAAGACGGGTCCATACTCAGCCCTGACCAGACCGCCCCCGGCATCGCGGACGTCCATAGCGGCTCCTCGCTGCGCAGCCTGGAAGGCACTTCGTACAGCACCTGGTAGCGTTATTCGCGCCGCCAGCGTCTCGCCGAACAACCATTTGTTCCTTGTCTGTAAATTCCCGACCATTTTTACAGATGCCGTAGCCCGATCCGAGCCGCGACAGTAATGGAGCGTCTAGGATGCGCGAAAACCTGAATGTTACCCAGCGCGGCACTGACTTGTGCAACCGGTCGTTCCCCCCATCATCGGGGACGCCCCATTACTGTCGCGGCTCGGATACACCATCCCGCAAAATGGCCTAATTGTTGACATTCGCGGCCGTCCACCCTACTATTTTGATTCCGTTACGAAGCAGCTTTTGGTACCGGGGACCCAGGGGGAAGCGGACCAGTGGCCCATTGTGGAAAGCGCATTATGAAGTATTCTGGAGTTGGCAGCACCACAATCGCCCCCCACTTGCGAATTTATTTCCCCCGAGTGAACTGCCCGAGTGAAACGTCAAAGTCATATGCCTGAGTCATATGCCTGAGTCACATGCCTGAGTCACATGGTAGATAAGAAGCGAAAATCGAAGAGCGAGTCCATCAAGGCTGTTGGCAAGAATCGGGTCGCCGAGAGATATCGCCTCGAATTGCCCTCACTGTTGTGGGAATTGGGCAAAGCGCGGGAGCATGCTCTTCCCGCTGAAACCAGCGACATCAGCCGCAGCGGCCTGTTTTTGAGGGGTTCGGTTTCCATGCGCCCGGGGTCCATGATCTCTTTTGAAGTGCAACTACCGCCGGTTGGCGATCAGCCCGGCGGAAGGATGGTTGGCCAGGCAACGATTGTGCGCCAGGAGAAATCGGGTACAGGCAGGACGGGAATTGGCGCGGTGATCCATCAGTGCGAAGTATGGCCGGCCAAACACTTGGCAGTGAGGCGCGCAACAACTCAACGAGGGCTTCCTGGCGGTCAACGAGGGTCTCTGGGAGGGCTTCCGAGGGGGGGGGCCTGGCACGATTTGGTGATAAGTCGAGTGTGCAACCGCGCTCCGGCAAGGAGCGTCGCGCGGCGGAACGCCGCAAGTTGGCGGTCGCGCGCTCCCGCAAAGCCGCTGCCTTGAAAGCGGAGCGCCGCGGGGAAAACCGCCGCTCGTCCGCCACCCGCCGCAAGGGCTAAAGCATCAGTAACAAGGCGCGGAGAGTGTTCCCTAGAAGTGACCTAATGACCCGCTGGTGCGCGACCAGCGTATCCCCGAATAGAAAACTGCCAGGCTGATCGGTAGTGTGAGCGCCAGAAAGATGGCCAGGCTGGCGATCTCCGGGCCAAGCTGTGCGATCGAAGCGCCTTCGAGCAAGGCGGCGCGCATCCCTTTCAGCGCATGGCTGATGGGCAGCAAATGCGCGGCCTGCTGCATCCAGCCCGGCAACACTTCCAGTGGATAAAAGACTCCGCCCAGCAGCCACGATAATCCACCGAACAACCAAATCAGCGGATCGCCCTTCTTGAAGATCAGCGCGAAGGTTGCCGAAAGTATTCCGATGCTGGCGTACGCGGCCACGGAAAGCACGAAGATCACCAGCGCGGCGGATAGGTTCATGCGCGCGAGCGACATGCCGAACAGCGTGCCGCCGAGGATGTAGATCATGGCGTCGAAGGCGGCGCGGCAAAGCGGGTAGAGCGAGGAGTAGACCAGAAACTCCAGCGGCGAGATGGGCGCGCCCAGCACAGTCTTGATGACGCCCACCTGCTGGCTGCCACGCACTCCCTGTGAGAAACAATAGAGCGCGGTGGTCAGATAACCATTCATAGCCATGCCCAGCAGCAGAAACGGGAAGGGCTGGTAGCGTCCGGCAATACTCGCGCCCATGATCTTCGACAGAAAGAAGAAGGCGGAGAGTGTGGCAAATATGTTGGCGGCCTCCAGCAAAAAGGTGAAGCGGTAGCTCATGTCCGTACGCAGGTCGCGCAGGAAGAAGGCCCGGGCTTTGCCTGCCCACTTGCGGGCCGCCCTGAGCGTCATAGTGAAAGGAGCGGTCATGGCTGGGCCTCGCTGGGGAGTTGGGCTGCAATTGGATGCCCCGTGTAGAACGCAAAAGCATCGGACAGGCTTGCTGCTCCGGCCCGCGAGACGATCTCCGCCACGGTCCCACATGCGGCCACCCGACCGCCGCTGAGGATGGCCACGCGATCGCAGATGCTGCCAGCCTCCTCGAGGCTATGCGTTACCAGCAGGATGGTCTTGCCTAGTTTCCCGCGAATCGTGTCGCGCAGAAAGCGGTGCATCTCACGCTGCATCACCGGATCGAGACTGCGCGTCGGCTCATCGAGCAGCATCACAGGCGGATCACTCAGCAGCGCGCGGGCCAGCCCCAGCCGCTGCTTCATGCCGTGTGACAGCCGCTGGAATTGCGTGCGGCTCGACTCGCCGAGATTTACAAATTCGATCAACTCAGGAATGCGCCGGCGCGCCAGAGTGGGGTCGAGATCGAAAAGCAGCGCGAAGAATTCCAAGTTTTCCGTCGGGGAAAGGCGTGGGAAAAAACTATCCGTGGCGGCGGGGCAGTAGCCAGCTAGTTTGCGCACTTCGTTGGTCTCGCGCACTACATCATGGCCGCAGATGCGTGCTTCGCCGCTGCTGGGCAGCAGTTGCGTAGCCAGAATCTCCACCAGCGTGGTTTTGCCCGCTCCGTTCGCGCCGAGCAGGCCGAACACTTCTCCGGAGTGAATTTCCAGATCAACGCCGCGCAGCACTTCCGCCTGTGTCGCGGCCGAGTTCCACCCGAATGTATCTCGCAGCCAGCCGGCGGACGAGTAGCCCTTGGTCAATCCCTGAATGGAGATGGCGCTGTGATTCACGAGTGTGCCGGAGCCGA
Source organism: Candidatus Sulfopaludibacter sp. SbA3 (assembly GCA_945865705.1). Taxonomy (GTDB): domain Bacteria; phylum Acidobacteriota; class Terriglobia; order 2-12-FULL-54-10; family 2-12-FULL-54-10; genus SHUM01. The sequence goes on along the minus strand of CAMBEY010000065.1, from coordinate 8,629 downwards.
GAGCACCGCCTCCTGTACTTTTTCCAGCAGTTGAAAATCATGGGGGAAGGTCAGCCGGTAGGACGGGACGGCTGTAACCAGCCTTCCTAGTTGTTCCAGTTCCCGCCTCATGTGTGCGCGGTCGGAAGCATCCAGGCGGTACGTGCAGGGAGTGAGTTCCAGCAACGCATCGCGTGCGCTGATCGGTTCCAGATGAACCGCATCGCTGCCCGCCAATTCCGTGTCGACATTCTTTCGCGGCTGCAGCAGGATGATCCGCGAGAGCGCGAGTTTTTGCGTTTCCATGCGGATGTTACCCACGGCGGCTCCAACGCGTTTCTTCCGCGAATAATGCGCCACGGTCGGAAGCTGTTGGGTGTCCCATTCCAGGCGACTGGCCGAATCGTCCCACAAGCGGAAGCTGGCGTAATGCGGAATGGCGAGCCAGCCTTGCGCGGTTTCTTCCAGCAACAGCGCATCGTCGGTGATGAGACGCCCGCCGCGCTGGCACAGGCTGGCTACCAGTGTGGACTTTCCCGCGCCACTCTCTCCCGCCAAGGCTAATACGTTCCAGGAATCCCCCTGCTCCGCATTCGCAGGTAGGGCGAGTGAAGAGGCGTGCAACACAAGCCGACCAGAATGACTTAACTGCAGCGGAAATACTTGATCGACATACAAATGTCGAAGGGTTTCAACCGGCGTTGAGCTGGTTGGATAACAGATCACCTCGCGCTGATCCTCTGAAATCAGGAAATCACCATGCTCTGGATAGCGCAGCAACCACTGTTTGCCGACTCTGCCGGTTGAACACCACGGCGTTCCGTCGACCGAATCCCATTGATACAGCCATTCGCCGCCATCGGGGGATGGTCGAGGTTCCGAGCTGATTCGCCAACCCATGTCCGGCGGGCCCGTCGGCGCGGTGGGCAGTTCGGGAAGCTCGATTTCACTTTCCAGCACCAGGCCGGAGATCAGGTAGAGGGCCACGAGACTCAATCATCTTTGCAGAGTGGAATCAGGCGTGAGCGTATATCGCGTGACGACCGAGGCGACGAAAGTTGCTGCTGCCGACTGGGAAGGGAAGAGATCAGGATGCCGCCGAAGAACTTCCTGTTCGATCTCGCGCAACTTGCGCTGGCCATCGCAGAGGGAAAGCAATGTCATGCGCGCCTTTCCCCAAGGGTCAAGACGGGGAACGAACTCAGGGCTGGTGCGGAGGAGATCCTCCGTACACAGCAACATCCCGAACAGCGTGGAATGGCTGAAACGGGCGAGCACTTCGCCGCCACGACGCACTTCCCCCTTCCAACTCAGCATGACATCTTTGGGCATCACCGTGATGTGCAGTTGGACCATGTCGCCAGGCAGTACATGGAGCGAACGGGGAACCTCGCCGGGTGCGGCAAGGGTGATGGGCAGGAGTACGTTGCTGCGTTCAATACGTTTGGCGGCCAGCGGCGAATTGGTCATCACCACAGCAAGGAGATAGTTGCGCGGAAAACCAACCACCGATGCCGTCCAGTACGCCAGCGCGCGACACCGTGATAGTTGCGTCCGCGGAGAATGGATCAGATGAGGCTTGATGCATATCCAGCGAAGCCAGCAACACGCCATCGCTCAGTAGTTCGGGTGCCGCAAGGTACACTGGATAGCAGGTGTTGGCCGCCCATTTTTGGGCTGGGGAAAAATTCAGCTCTGCCGGAGAAGTGTTCCAGAATCCCACTTGATCGCGAATCGACTCGGACTCCGTGGCAGCCACGAACATTTCGATGCGCGTGGGCATCAGTCGCCCGTTGGGTTTGAGAAACCGCGCGCGGGCATCTTCAAGATATTGGACTACGCCGGCTTCAAACCCAAAGTAACCAATTTGGTCGCAAACAACCACATCGGCTTTCTCCGGCATCTCGATGCGCGTGGAGTGCCCCTTGAGGAACCGCATGCGATCCTGAAACTGATTGGCACGGCAATTGGCGCGGGCCAATTCAATCATGCCAGTGGATTCAATGCAATAGACGCGAAGCGCGCCCGCGCGGCAGGCCAACAGACCCAGGACGCCGGTCCCCGATCCTAAATCTACTACTACCTCACCAGGCCGAACGAGTTCTTCAATCGCCCGACGGAAGGCGTTGACGCGCACCTCATCGGAGAGGTAACGGCGGTGCTCATTCACCTCAAGTGACACAAATGGAACCTTTTCATCAAGAAGGGATTTCCCGCCCAACATCGGGCAAATCCGTGGCCGGTGGGGTCAAAAAAACATTAACAGAACATACTGCCGCCCTCAACGCCAGGCGAACCGGAGCCTTGTGTGAGCTTTGCGATGTTGCCGTATTCGGTTAACTGGGGGGCCGTGTAGGATTTTTTCGCGGTGATTTCGTTCTCGGATTTTAAGTTATCGACGGGTATCATGAGGTGCAAATCCTCCTGCATTGATTCAATTTGAAACTAACGCTTAGTCTACCACATGGTAATTTCTTTCAGAACCCAATCAAGCGGATGGTGACGGTGCTGAAGGTGGCACGGCCAGAGGCGCGCCACCGGCCCATAGCTCCAGGCTGTAAATCAGCCAATAGGACCAGACGAAACGGGAAAAATCATAGCGATCATGCTCCATCGATTGGATCAGGCGATGCCGCAGGACGCTGGATTTGCCCGGTGGAAGCCAGCCAAGTTTCACCGTATGTTGCTGATCCAGCAGAGTCGCACATATCGGACTATTCACCATATCCACAAAAACATCCGAGGTATCGCCCTTGGTCCTCCTCTCCCGGACGAGTTGTGGGAGGCGGGTGCCCATAGCGTTCCGCAGCACGACTTTGGTGATGCCATCGCGCCAGCGCTGCTCTTCTGGTATGGCCAAGGCGAACTCCACTATACGTCGGTCATCGAAGGTGTGGCGTTTTTCGATGCCCATCGCCGCCGCTGCGGCATCTTCGCTCTCGATATAAGACAACTCGCCTGCGTGGATGCCTCGATTGTAAATATGTGCTTGAGCCGTGCTCCGAAACTGCCCGCGCCGAGTATCGGTCTGAGTCCGACTCTTCAAATTCACACGCTGTGCCAGATCGCGGTTAACCAGCGCGGGAGTCCTGTCACCGCGGCCCATCAGCCAGCGCAGGGAAGCCTGCACGGACGGGGAAAGCAACGGCCAGAGGCCGATTCGCAGTACGGGAAGTGCCGGTAAGGATACGGCGGAATAGTGCTCGTCGCGTAGCGAGGCGCTGTGCTGATCTGCCTGCAACTCTCGCCAAAATGTGCCGAGCCGCAGTTCGCGCAGGTAATCCGCGTAGCGCCGCAGACTACCCGTCAACCAGATGTCCCCACCCCGGCCAGTCAGTATCACGCGAATGCCGCGCTCGCGGGCGAGCCGGAGGAAAGTATTGGACATGATGATATTGGGGGCGTGAGGCAAATGTCCGCTCGCCGCTACTTCAGCCACCAGCGCTTCGTGATTGAAACTCTCCGGCGCCACTTCGGTGGAGAGCAATCCGGCATGTTGGACCACGCTGCGAAAATATCGCCGCTCATCAAATGTTTTGCCTTCATGCACGAGCGAGAATGTCTCAAATGCCGGGGCGGGAGCTCGGCCACTGTTGAGCAGCATCTGCGCCGTGACGGCCACGGAGGAAGAGTCCAGTCCGCCACTTAACTCGCTGCCCACGGGATGCTGGCTGCGCAGGCGGCAGCGTACCGCTTCATCGAAGATTTCGCGAAAGTGCTCGGCGTATTCCTCATCGTTGCGGTACCGTATCTCCCGCTTGGGGTCCACGTCCCAGTAGCGCACTTCCCGCAATTGTCCTTGCTCCACGGTCAAGTAGTGCCCGGGTCTTAATCGCTGAATGTCTCGATAGAGTGTTTCCTGAGTGCTGGTTATCTGGTCAGCCAGATATTCCGCGATGGTCGCTTCGTTAGGCTTACGCGACACGCCAGGATCGCAGAGTATCTGGCGCAGCTCCGAGCCAAACAGAAATCGGCTGGGACCGAGGTGGTAAACAAACGGCTTGATCCCCAGCGTGTCGCGCGCACAATACAGGCGGCGCCGTCGTCCATCCCAGATGGCAAAAGCGAAATCACCGATGATCCGGTTGGCGCAGTTCTCGCCCCAGATCATATAGGAGTTCAGGACCAGCTCGGCATCGGTGAGTATTCTTCCGGGGGCTGTGCGCAACCGCGCGCCGGCGGACTTCAGCGAAGATTGCAGATCATCCCGGTTGTCGACGCGACCATCAAAAGTGAGGCAATACAACCCGGCGTCGTCCCGGAGAGGCTGAGTTTCCTGAACCGATTCCGGCGTGGTGTGCATCGCGGCGTGGACCAGTCCCACGGCCCCGGATGACCAGAAGCCGATGCCGTCCGGACCACGATGCGCCATTCCCTGAGCCATGCGGTGGAGCAAATTCAGATCGGCGGTTCTGCCGCCCTTCTCCCCGCCTGTTTCAATTATGCCCGCGATGCCGCTCAAGATGATTCCTCGTTCTGTGGTAGCTGGGCCGCAACGGATGTGTTCTCGGGCTGACTGTTTTGTAGTTCGTGTTTTGGCGCCAGAGGGGAAGTGCCTTGCAAGCTATGCTGATTTTTTAAAACGAACCAACGGTTCGTACTCGGTTGCGCCACGCTCACCGAAACTTTTTTTGGACGATCCGTTAGAGAGTTCCACCCATGCATGGGCTTGAAAAGTTTCATGGCGGAGGCCCGGCTGATTGGTTCCGATTACCACGCTGGAGTCGAAACCGTGCTGCCGCAGGATGCGATAGGTTACCAGGGCTTTGGGAAGACAGCTTCCAGCGGGCATCAGCAGATTCGTGGCTGCGGCCACCAATTCGGATATCCGGGCCGCGGGTAGAGTTGTGCCATTCGGCGAATGGCTTGACCGCTGCGAGCTTTCATTCGTGTTGGCATTGGTCTTGGCATTGGTTCTGGCATTGCTTTTGGGCTCAATCCACGCCAGCATCTGCGGCAGGGACCGCCAGCGCAGCAGCGCCGCCGTGGTCCAAAGGAGAGCAATCGCGCGAACCAATACCCGCCACTCTGCGAATGACAAAGCCCGCGCCCGCGAAATTTTTCTTGCCCAGCTCACTTTGCTTGACCTTCCGACAAGGATGGATTAGCGTCCGTGGTCCCATATGCGGACGTGCCGGAGCTGATCCGCAGCAGACCCTTGCCTTGCAACTCTGTTAGCATACGAAGCACGTCGGCTTCCAGCTTTTCCGGAGCAACATCATATTCATTTCGAAGCGTGGCAGCCGCCCGTTCCAGCGAACTATCCTGTCCCAGCAAGGTCCACAGCCGCGTGCCCACTTCATTTAATCCGAAGTATGTTCCAGAGGCCAGATCCAGCAAGACCGACTCCCCATTCATCTCACGAAATGCGACGTCTTCGCTGAGCTCCACCATGGTTGCCAAACTTTGCATAGCCAGTGCCTTTCAAGTTTCTACCGGAGTTCATCACAACATCCAGATGGGGGGGGGACTGGAAACACAATTATAGAAGTCTGTTGAATCAAATTGAACGGGAAAGTTTGTGGCGATGAAGAAAAAACAACAGTCCCGTAGTACTGCTTCGTCCTTGAAGAACCTGTGGGACCACAAGGAAATTCCCAAGGCTGCTACAGCCACCGGCATTCGTATAGTTCCTGCTTCTGCGTACAATTTGCGAGACGACCACTTCTTCCAGATCCAGCTTATCGTCGCTGGCAACGCCCTGCTATACTCGCCGCTGCGGATGAATTCATGCGTTGCATTGACCACGCTCCTCACCGCAATCAACAGGCCATGAAAACGATCCTCTCCATCTTCGGCACTCGTCCCGAGGCCATCAAAATGGCCCCGGTCATTCGCGAGCTGGCGCGGCATTCAGACCGCATCGTCTCGAAAGTCTGCGTTACGGCGCAGCATCGCCAGATGCTCGATCAGGTGCTCGAACTATTCGGCATCGTCCCTGACTTCGACTTGAATCTCATGGCGGAGAATCAAACGCCTTCGCAAGTGGCCGCTGCCGCGCTGACCCGGCTCGAGCCTATTCTAAAGGATGTGCGCCCCGACTGGGTTCCGGTGCAAGGCGACACGACAACGGTGGCCGCCGCATCGCTTGCGGCCTTTCTGGCGCGCGCCAAAGTGGGGCACGTCGAGGCCGGCTTGCGCACCTATGACAAGTGGAGCCCGTTTCCCGAGGAAGTCATGCGGCGCATCGCAGGCGTCATCGCCGACCTGCACTTCACGCCCACCGAACAATCACGCCAGAATCTGTTGCGCGAGGGCACGGCTCCGGCCAGCGTGATCAACACTGGCAACACCGTCATCGACGCCGTGCTGTGGGCGGCCGCGCAGCCCTTTGATCTGCGCACGCTGCCGCTGGATGCTGCGTTGCTGGATCATCTGACGGGCCAGCCGACTGGAACGCCGGGTCAGAAGCCGCCCATCGATCTCGTGCTGGTAACCGCGCATCGCCGCGAGAGCTTTGGCGAGCCGTTTGAGAACATCTGCCACGCTTTGCGCGAGCTGGCCGCGAGCGGCGCGGGCCGCATCCAGATCGTCTATCCTGTGCACCTAAACCCCAACGTGCAGGAGCCCGTCAACCGCATATTGCGCGGTACGCCCAACGTCCATCTGCTCCCGCCGCTCGACTATCTCCCGCTGGTCCACCTGATGAAGCGCGCCCGCATTGCGCTGACCGACTCGGGCGGCATTCAAGAGGAAGCGCCCGGCTTCGGCATCCCCGTGCTGGTGATGCGCGACGTTACCGAGCGCCCCGAGGGCGTCGAGGCCGGGACGGCCCGGCTGGTGGGGACGGACCGTGCGCGCATCGTCGGGGAGGCCCGTCGGCTGCTCGACGATCCCGCCGAGTACGCCCGCATGGGTCGGTCCGCGAACCCCTATGGCGATGGCCACGCCGCCGAGCGCATCGTCAAGGCCCTCTTGGAATCTTAGTGGTACATATTTAACTAATTGATAATAAATTAGTTACAATAAGTAATCGTTTCCATCAATTTTTCCCTTGACTCTCCAGCCGCCTAGGATTAACTTTTATTCAGAAAGCGAATAAAAGGCGAAACTACATGGCGACCTCTATCTCCTTGAACTACGCTAATAGCACTGCTGATAACCACGCCAATGGCTTGGGCAATGGCATGGCCAACAGCATGGAAAATCATTACGGCAATCTTTCTCCACATCTGCCCCCCAGGCAGACGTCCGCCGGAGCCTCTCGCGCTCCACTACAAAATGTCAGGGAGGCTCCCGGCGGGCTTCGCATTGGGCCGGCGGGCTGGTCGTATGAGGACTGGCGCGGCATTGTCTATCCGCCGCAGCACCATGGCGCGGGGCGCGAACTCGAGCGCATCGTGCGCTACTTCGACACGGTCGAGATCAACACCTCCTACTACCACCCCGTGCGCCCTGAAATCGCTCGTGTCTGGGCGCGTAAAGCGCAAGCCAACCCGCGCTTCAAGTTCACCGCGAAACTATTCCACCGCTTCACGCATGAGCGCGACGCCAGCGCCGGCGAGGAGCGCGAAGTGAAGGACGGCTTCGCTCCATTATTGATGGACGGACAACTCGGCGCGCTGCTGTTGCAGTTCCCCTGGTCATTCAAGAACACGCTCGAGAGCCGCCAATATCTGGCTGGATTATTCATGCGTTTTCACGAGTACCCGCTGGTTACCGAAGTGCGCCATGCCTCATGGAATCAGGCCTCCGCGCTATCTTTCTTTGCCGACCACGGCGCCGGATTCTGCAACATTGATCAACCCATCTTCAATTTTGGAAGCAGCGGCCGCTCACTGGCGCCGACTGCCAACGTAACCGCGCCGCTCGGCTACGTCCGCCTGCACGGCCGCAACTATGAAACCTGGTTCGCGCAGACCGGCGGCGTCGAGATGCGCTACGACTATCTTTATACAAACGAAGAACTGGACGAGTGGAAGGGCCGCATCCAGCAGGTCGCGGCAAGTTCACAGGAGACCTACGTCATTCTGAACAATCATTACCAAGGCAAGGCGGTGGTCAACGCCCTGCAGATGCGCGCCAAGCTGGAAGGCCAACGCGTGGCAGTCCCCGATCATCTCGCAGCGTTCTACCCGCAACTCAACGAAGTCGCCGCTCCGGCCGATGCGAATCCCGTTGCTCCTAATGAGCCTTTCCGTCTGGTGTAACTTCCGTCTATGCGGGGGGCATCGTTGGAGGTTGGTTACGCCGGATAGTCAGGGGAACACAGGAGGAATACAAGGGGAGTATAGGGGGGATTTGAGGGGGAAACATCACGGGTTAAAATTAGGCGAATAAATTACGAATATTGGTAAGTCGCCCACGAATTTCTTGAGAGACGGCGAGATATTCGTTTATTGTTCGCCTATTTCCCGGAACCTTCCAAGCTGACAAACTTGCGGAATATTCGGCAGCGCCCAAAGTGCAAACGTTTACGGTTCTGACCACTCTGACCAGATTGACAACCGGAGAAATGGCCCGGGGTTGGTTCGAGATTGGCCCAGGGCGTGGGGAGTTGGCAGTCGGGCAACCTCAGCGCGCCAACCTGACCACTCTGACCACAAATTCCACAGCATCCAAATTCCCCAAATTATCAGAATGCGCGGTCCTCGATAAGCTGTCAAGGGCGGAGAAAAACTAGGCCAGTGGGGCGGAGAGAAAATAGACC
>CAMBEY010000064.1 GCA_945865705.1 Candidatus Sulfopaludibacter sp. SbA3 | reverse complement strand
ACCGAAGATTCGCTGAGAGGCAAGCACGTGCAGGCCATCGAGTCGGCCATCATTACAGTTGTCATCCCCGCGTGGCGGCGGGCGGACCTGTTGCGTGAGTGTCTGTATTCTCTTGAGCAGCAGAGTGAGCGGCGATTTCGCGTCGCTGTGGTCTCCAACGGCGGCGGCGCGGCAGTAGAGGGTGTTGCGAGGGAGTTTGGCTGCGGGTTCATCATGCTCCCGGAGAACCGAGGATTCGCCGCCGGAGTGAATGCCGGACTGAAAACGGCGGCGACCCCCTATGTGGCCGTGCTCAACGACGACGTGAAGTTGCACGCTGATTGGCTGAAACACCTGGTCCATTGGCTTGAAACGCATCCGGAAAGTTCATTTTGCGCGGGGAAGATACTCTCCGGGGATGGGGAGCGAATCGACAACGCGGGCGATGCCGTGGCGCGGTGCGGTGCGGCTTGGCGGCTGGGACATGGCGCGCACGTGAAGCAACAATACGTTCTGGCCGAGCATGCCCACCCTTTGCTGGCCGCCAGTTGGACCGCCCTGCTGCTGCGCCGCAGCATGGTCGAGCAAGTGGGCGAGCTCGACGAAAACTTTGTCTCCTATCTGGAAGATGTGGATTACGCCATGCGCTGCGTGCGTGCCGGGGTGCGCGGGGATTATCTGCCGCAGGCTGTCGCTTGGCATCATGGTGGAGCCAGCTCGGGTGGAGCCAGCTCGGGTGGAGCAAGTTCAGGTGACGCAAGCCCGGGACGAGCCAAACCCGATGGCGCGGTGTCGCCCTTCGTTTTCCGGCAGATGACCCGCAATCAACTTTTGCTGCTGGCCAAGAATTTCCCCCTAAAGATTTTACTGAGCAATGCGCCAAGAATTGCCTGGGCACAGATGCTCTGGATGTTGATGGCTACGCGCCAAGGGCAGTTGCCTGCATGGGCTTCGGGCGTGGCGCGGTTTGTCGGGGCGCTACCCGTTGCCTTGCGCGACGGACTCGGCTGGGAAAGAGCGTCGCGGCATCGTTTACAGCGCTGGATGATGGCGGGCGAGGTGGCCATCTACGCCGACCAATTTGGTGCGCATCGCCCCGCGCCGGATACTTTCTGGCGATGGTACTTTGCGGTATTCCGCCCGCCAGTTTCAGCGGCAAGTTCCGCGCCAGACGCCGAGTCGCGGCGAATCTCTGAATCTTCGACGAGACCTTCATGATCTCCGTCATCATCGTTACCTACAACTCGGCGGCGCACATTGCGCGATGCCTGGAATCACTGGCGCCGACGGACGCCGAATTGATCGTGGTCGATAACGCGTCGCGAGATGACACGGTCGACGCGGTTCGCAAATTTTCCCGCGTGAAGCTGATACAGCCTGGGGCCAACCTGGGGTTCGCGGGGGGATGCAATTTAGGGGCGCGACAATCCAACGGAGAAGTTCTGCTCTTCCTGAATCCGGACACTTCACTGCGCTCCTCACTTGCTCCGATGGAGCGCGCACTTCAGGAAAATCCCAACTGCGTAGCCGCTGGCGCTCAACTGGTGGATGCCTCCGGCCTTCCGCAACGCGGATTTCTGGTGCGGCGATTTCCATCGACCACCGCGGTGGTCTTTGAGATGCTCCTGATTAACCGGCTACTTCCCAACAATCCCGTCAACCGCAGGTACCGCTATTGGGACATGGACCCGACGCAGCCAGCCAACGTGGACCAGCCCGCCGGAGCGGCGCTCATGGTCAAGCGCAGGGATTTCGAGGCAGTGGGCGGGTTCGACGAACGCTTCTATCCATTGTGGTTTGAAGACGTGGATCTCTGTCTGCGGCTGAAACGGGCAGGTGGAATGATCGCCTATATTCCCGACGTGGTGATCGAACACCAAGGGGGGCATTCGCTCGCATCCGTCGATTTTTCAGAAAAGCAGGTTTACTGGTATCGCAATTTGATTTATTATGTCGGAAAGAATTTGGGCTGGCGGGCTAGTTGCTTGGTTCGGGCCGCTCTGCTTTGTGGTTTGGGTTTGAGGATCACGGCGGAGTTGACTGGGCTGGTGATTGGGCCGATAATTGAATGGATTTCGTCAAGACCCCGCACGCAGTCCCGCGTCCGCAACGCGCGCGTAGAGGCCTATTGGCGAGCCGCTCGTGTGGCCTTTGCAAGCCACGCGGTGGTGCGCTCGTCTTAATGGGCCGTGAGCAGTGGAATTGAGCAGCCTGCATATCCGACGACACGGCTGGCTACGCCCGGGCTGGGCTTGGCTGGTCGGTGCCGCCTAGAGGGACTGAAATATCGTATGGGGGATCAATTGACTGGGGCGACACGCGCACCGCTCGTATCCATTTCTATCGTCACTTACAATAGCGGACCTTTTCTGAAGCGCTGCCTGGATTCCGTGCTGGCGCAGGACTGGCTGCGTCTGGAAGTGATCGTCATTGACAACGCCAGCACGGACGATACGCGGAGCATCCTGGAAAGTTATCAAAAACGGATTCGCGTGATCTGGAATAAGCAGAATCGCGGTTTTTGCGGCGGGCAAAACCAGGGCATTCGACGCGCTGAAGGCGATTGGGTCCTGGTGCTCAATCCAGATGCCGTGCTGACACCGGCATTTGTCTCCTCGCTCGTCTCGGCCGGTGCCCAGGATCCCAGCGCTGGCACGCTTTGCGGCAAGCTGCTGCGCGCCGAGCCGGATCTCTCCATTCCCACCAAACCGCAAGTGGACTCCGCCGGAATCTATTTCACGCCCACTTTCCGGCATTTTGATCGCGGCACACATCTTCCTGACGGGCCGGAGTACAGTCAGCCAGCCTATGTATTCGGTGCCACCGGAGCAGCGGCATTTTACCGGCGCGCGATGATCGAAGATGTTTCCGTGGAAGGTGAGTTCTTCGACGAGGACTTTTTCTTTTCCCGCGAGGATGCCGATGTGGCCTGGCGCGCACAGTTGTTCGGCTGGAAGTGCCTCTACGTTCCCCATGCAATTGGGTATCATGTGCGCCGCGTATTCCCGGGCGTACGCCGCAACCTGCCTTCGATGATCAATCAACATTCGGTGAAGAACCGTTTCCTGATGCGCATCAAGAACGCCACGCTCGGTCTGTATCTGGTGAATTTGTTTACGGTAACGGTGCGGGATCTGGGCATTCTGGCCTACTGCCTGGTCAGGGAGCGCGGATCGCTTGCGGGACTCGTTTTTGTCTTGCGCAACTGGAGCCGGATCACGGACAAGCGGCGCATCATTCAGCAGCGTCGGCGTGTTTCGGATGATTACATGAAGGCCTGGTTCCGCTTTCAGCCCGTTACTTTTCCAGCGCCGTTTCTGCTAAAGCCGGAAGAGAACCTGCCGGGTGCCGCCCAGTCCGCGGCGGCGGCCATCGTCAATCTGCGGCCGGCCGGCTCGGGCACCGATGGTTCTCGCTAACTTTTCGTCTTACCCTTCCGTGTACATTTACACTGGTATTTTCAACTTCGCCCGCTATCATGATGATTGATGAAGATCGCCATCCTGGGCACGCGCGGCATTCCGGCAAATTACGGCGGCTTTGAAACCTTCGCGGAGGAGTTGTCCGCGCGATTGGTGGAACGGGGTCACGAAGTTGTCGTCTATGGCCGCACCAACAACATTCAATATCGTGGTGACACCTATCGCGGCGTGCGCCTGAAGCTGCTGCCCACCATCCCGCATAAATATCTCGATACCATTGCCCACACTTTTCTTTCCATCCTGCATGTGCTCCCCCGGGATATCGAAGTGATCCTGATTTGCAACGCCGCCAATGCCGTGTTCTCATTTCTTCCTCGCATGGTGGGAAAGAAGACGGTAATCAACGTGGACGGCCTGGAGCGTCAACGCAAAAAGTGGAATGCGCTGGGACGCGCCTGGTATCGCATCTCCGAGCGTTTGTCCACGCTGCTGCCGAATGGCATCGTTACCGACGCCGAGGTTATTCGTGCCTACTACGCCAAGCAGTACGGGCGCGATTCCTGGTGTATCCCCTATGGCGCGGATGCGGAGAAAGTCGAGACGCAGGCGGCTCTCGACCGCTTGGGACTTGTGCCGGAGGACTACTTCCTCTATGTCTCCAGGCTGGAGCCCGAGAATAATGCGCTGCTGGTGATTCAAGCTTTCGAGCGCGTAGAGACGCGAAAGAAGTTGGTGATTGTTGGCGATGCTCCCTACGCGGACGAATACATTGCGCGGTTGAAGGCAACTCCCAAAGCAAGCAATGCCTCGCGCATCCTGTTTCCGGGAGCCATTTACGGGGCTGGTTACCGGGAGCTGCAATCGCACGCTTTCGCCTACGTTCACGCCACGGAGGTGGGAGGCACGCACCCGGCGCTGATAGAGGCCATGGGCCGGGGCTGCGCCACGCTCTATCTGAATACGCCGGAGAACGTCGAAGTGGCCGGTGACGCCGCGATCCCCTTCACGCAGGATGCCGAGGTTTGCGCCTATCAAATGTCGCGGTTAATCGACGATGAGGCTCTTCGCCAGCAATACAAGGTCCTCGCCCGCGCCCGTGTGTTGAGCCGTTACAATTGGGATGTGGTAACTACTCAATACGAACAGATGCTCCAGCAGTTGCTCGCCGGCGCTCGCAGCCCGAGTAAAGCCCCTCCTCCCCCTATACCTCATTAGGAACACAGCCAGGTGCGATCTCCAATTTTGAGTAAGATGTTTATGCAACTTGACCGATAGCCTTGATAGCATGAATTGTTAAGGTTAGGTGCTGGCGAATGGTTCAGCCGCCGGCGAATGTTTCAGCCGTTAGTGGAGCTTGAATAAGTGGCTAAGAAAACAGAGTCCAGAAAAAATTCGCCGGTCCCCCCGCGTTCAAGGCCAGTCGTGGTGCCAGAGCCTGAAGTCGAATCGCATATGGAGTCGCCGTCTCCTCGTCCAACGGGATTTTTCAAGATGCTCTCGGGGTTATTTGGTGGGTCGGCCAACTCGGAATCAGCCGGGAAACCGGATGACCCAACCAGTCCACTAATAACTTTGTTTACCGGTCGCGCACCGGCGCGCGCGTTGCCCGCTGAGGATACCCAGCCTGCCGGCAACAAAGAGTCTTCCGCTTCAAAGAAGGCAGAGACGCCCGCAACGGATCACGATGCAACTCTGCAAAAGCTGGGAGAGTTGGACCGGCTGCGTGAAGAAAATGTAGCCCTGAAAAAGAATCTGGAGGACGAGCGTCAGCTCGCCCGCGTGCAACTGGGACAGATGGAGGTGCAGGGCAACGAGCTGCGTTCGACTGCGGACAAAGTCCGCGGGGAGCGAGGGGATCTCGAGGCTCGCGCGGCGGTGCTGCGCAAGTCCGTCACCGCGCTGGAACGCCAGCTACAGGACGAGCGGGAAAAATTCAACAAAGAGCTGGAGCGAACAGCCACACAGCGGGACACCCTGCTTCAGGACGTAGCTGAGCTAAACGAGCGCATCGTCACGCTGGAGAAGGATCAAGAGGCGGCGACTATTTCCAACACCCGATCGACCACGATGGGACTGTCAACGGAGATCGGTGCGAGCCACGCTCACATTTCAAGGCTGGAGTCGCTGGTGCAGCGTCTAGAGGATGAAGTCGAGAGTTCGCAGCGCGAACTTGCCACAGAAAAAGAAAAGTCCCGGCGCACCGCCGATGAGTGGGAAACAAAACTCAAACAAAGTGAACGCGCTGTTAGCCATGTGAATGCCGAGCGCCAACGCATTGAGGGCAGCGCCAGCATGGTGCAGGTGGCGGTCGAGGCACTCGAACAGCAGGTACGCGAGCAGCGCGAGGCGATGGAGTGTCAGGCCAAGCTGATGGACTCCGAGCGCAGCCAGGCTCGCGCGCGTTCGGGTGAGCAGGAGCAGAAGATTCTGTCGCTGCAAGCCCAACTGGAAGCCGCCAACATGGCGGGCGCCATCGATGACAATAGCGATACGACGGTCACTGCGTTGGATACGGCGCTGACCGAGACGATCACACACTCCGCGCTGGCCGAATCCCGCATCGTTCTATTGGAGGGCGAGCTGGAGGCGGCACGTAATCAGGTGTCAAAAGAGGCCGAATCCTCCGCCGAGCGCATCAAGAAGTTCGAGGCGCGTTGGGAAGAAATTCAGCAGCAGCTAATGCCGAAGGATCAGGAACTGACCGAATTGCGTCCTCTGGTGAATCAACTGAAGGCGCAGGTGAAATCGCTCGAAGCCGCGTTGGCCAAGGCTCGAGCCCAGACCCAGGCTCAGGCCGGCGTTGCTGGCGTGGCATCCGGGACAGAGAACCAGCCGTTTGGTTTCAATGATCCCACCTTCGCGCAGGTCGGAGTGCGGCTGCCCGCTGACATTGCGGAACCGTTCTATCATCAGTCCATGGCGCCGATCACGGTGATGATGGCTTGCGCGGACATCCTCAACATGAGCAAGAAAGTCGACCCCAGCCTGAAGAGCACCGTGGCGGAGTTCAAGACCCAGACCCAGACGCTCCTCGACCTGATCAAGAGCTATACTCTCCCGCCCGATACGAAAGCTAGTTAAATGCCTCGCGGTCGCGGCTCGGTTCGCAACTCTGTTCACATCTCTGTTCACAACAGGGGCAACTAACCGGCCAGGTACATTCCACCGTTAACGTGGATCACCTGCCCAGTGATGTAGGAAGCTTCCTCGGAGGCGAGGAAGCCCACGGCGTGAGCCACGTCGGCGGGTAGGCCCAGCCGACCGAGCGGGATGCGCGCGAAGAGTTTTTCTTTTTGCTCGAGAGTGATGACTTCCGTCATAGCCGTCTCGATAAAGCCCGGTGCCACGGCGTTTACCGTAACCTTGCGCGAGGCCACTTCCAGCGCCAGCGCACGGGTCAGTCCGTTGATGCCCGCCTTGGACGCGACGTAGTTGGCTTGGCCGGGATTTCCCAACTGCGAGACCACCGACGTAATGTTGATGATGCGGCCCTGCCGCCGGCGAATCATTCCCGGCAGCACCTGCTGGATGCACAGAAACATCGAAGTTAGATTGGTGTTGAGAACCGCGTCCCAGTCTGTCCGCTTCATGCGCAGCATCAAGCCGTCGCGGGTGATGCCCGCGTTGTTGATCAAAATGTCGATCGGCCCGCAGCACTCTTCAGCCAGATCGAAGCACTTTTTGATGCTCTCTTCGCTGGCCACATCCAACTCGAATGCCGCTGCGGCGTCTGCGGCATTGCGCGTCTGGCGAATCTCCGCGGCCAGGTCTTCGAGCTTCGCAAGATTGCGCGCAGCCACCACCACCTTCGCTCCCGCTGCCGCCAGCTCCAGGGCGCAGGCTCGTCCGATACCTTGCGAAGCTCCTGTTACCAGCGCGACTTTTCCTTCGAGCGACATCGCTTGCCTCCGGCTCATTGGCCTGTGCTAATTGCGCTGAGCGTTTTTTCCAGACTCTTCACGTCTTCCACGTTGACGCACGCAACCGTGCGGTCGATCTGGCGCAGCAAGCCGCTGAGGACGCGACCCGGCCCGACTTCCACAAATAGTTCCACTCCCGCTGCCAGCAACTTGCGCATACTTTGCTCCCACAACACGGGCGAGGGAATCTGGTCAATCACACCCTGCCGCGCCGCGCTGCCGCCGCGAACTTCCTCGGCGCGCACGTTGTTGATTAATGGAAATTCAAGATCGCTAAACACCGTCGCGTTCAGCTCTGGCGCGAGACGTTCCTGCGCCGGGCGCATCAGAGCGCAATGGAATGGCGCGCTCACTGGAAGAGGTACGGCGCGCTTCGCTCCGGCTGCGGTTGCCAATGCCATTACGCGCTCAATGGCGGCCTTGTGTCCCGCGACGACGATCTGCTCGACTGAATTGATATTGGCAGGACTGCAAATCTCTCCCTGCGCGGCTTCGGCGCAGAGTTCGGTCACTTTGTCGATGCCGATACCCAGCAGCGCTGCCATCGCTCCGGTGCCAACGGGTACGGCCTGCTGCATGTATTCGCCGCGATGGCGCACAATGCGCAGCGCGTCGGAGAAATTCAGCGCGCCGGCCGCCACCAGCGCGGAGTACTCGCCCAGACTATGCCCGGCGACCCAAACGGGACGAATCCCTTTTTCCTGAAGGACACGGTAGGCGGCAACGGAAGTGGCCAGAATGGCCGGCTGTGTGTTGGCGGTTAGTTGAAGCTGCTCAGCGGGACCGTCATAGCACAACTGCGAGAGCGGAAATCCCAGCGCCTGATCCGCTTCGTCAAATGCGGCACGCGCGGCGGGAAAAGCCTCGGCCAACTCGCGGCCCATGCCGGGCGATTGCGATCCCTGACCGGAAAATAGAAACGCGATGGTCTTCATGGCAGGGAAAACATCTCCAGCGGATAGTCTTACTAGATCAAAATCGCCGGGTCGTCATCCGCTACACTGTGCGGAGGACTCCGGCGACTGGATCAGATCCGTACAAGAACTATTTCGCAGTGGCCACTTTAATCACCGGGCGGCCTTTGTAATAACCACAACTCTTGCAGGCCGAGTGCGCCAGGCGCTTCTCATGGCACTTGGGGCAGTCCACCGTTTGGGTGGGGACCAAAAAATCATGAGCGCGGCGCGTGCCTTGGCGGGCATGTGAGTGGCGTCGTTTTGGATTGGGCATTCTTTCCTCCGCGGAACATTAACGAACTACTGTTTCTTGAAACTTTCGAGTCCGGCTAACCGGGCGTCGATTTTTTCGGTCTTGCATGAGCACACGGCAAGATTGCGGTTCTGGCCACACTGCGGGCAAAGTCCCGCGCAATCTTCCCGGCAGACATTCTTCATGGGCAGGGTGAGCAGCACCTGCTCCTTCAGCACTTCATCGAGTTCGAGGCCGTGCCCCTCGTAAAACCCGATCTCCAGTTCGGCTGGCTTTACTTCGATCTCTTCCTCGCGCGCGATGGACTTCATCGGCCGGTAAAACAGATCATACTCAATATCAATGGGCCGTCGCGTAGGTTCCAGGCACCGGTCGCAAATCGTCTCGACCGCCGTGCGCAGCGTGCCGGACAGATGAATCTCCTGCCCCAGCAACTCGGCCACGCCCGTCGTCGTGAGCGGCTCAAGCTGCTTGATCTCGCTGCCAAAGCCAATCCGGCCCGGCTTAAGAGTCTCCTGAAACTCCAGGGCGTCCTTCTCAAGTTCATGTATGTCGATGAACATGGCCCTGTGTCCTATCTACCTCAAAGCCGCATTCATCATTATACGTGAGATTACAGGCGCGGGGGAAGCACTTCCTGATCTGGGCGCAAGGCAGGTCGGAACTGGCTAGACGCGCGGGCCCGCGCCGGTGCTGACGGAATGGCTGGCCGGGCCGAATTGTTCCTGCGCGAGACGCAGAACGTAGGGGTCGGTCATGCCCGCGATGTAGTCGCAGACCACGCGATGCAATGGCACCCCCCCTACTGATTGCTGCGCCTGCTCGGCGTATCCGCGCGGCATCTTGTCCGGGTGATCGAGGTAGAGCTGGAACAGCCTCTCCATGGCCAGCAGGCCCGCTTCGCGCTCGGGCGCCAGCGCGGGATGCGCGTAGAGATGCTTGTAGAGATACTTCTTCAGGATGTTCTTGTGCTCCGCCGCTTCCTTGCTGAACGCGATGATCCGTCGCGGGCAGGCGCGCACGTCGGCGACGGACTTGATCCCAATCCGCGCGATCTCGGCGAGTGAGTTTTCCATCAGATCGGTGGCCAGGAAGTTCAGGATCATCTTGATGACTTCATTGAACTGCATCTTGGCGGCTGCGGCGGGATAGCGCGCGATGATCTGACGGAAGTATTCATCGAAGATTGGCAGATCGGCGCGCAACGATTCGATGGTCAGCAGCTTCGCCTCCATGCCGTCATCGAGGTCCGCGGTGTTGTAGGCGACCTCATCGGCCAAGTCGATCAACTGGGCCTCCAACGGAGGACGTTGGTCCAGCGCGTATTCACTTAACTCCGGATGGTGCTCGGGGAAATAATCGCGCGAGTGCTTGATGATTCCCTCGCGCACTTCAAAGGTCAGATTCAGTCCGGCAAACTCGGCGTAGCGCTGCTCGAATGACTCGACGATGCGCAGCGCGTGCAGGTTGTGATCAAAGCGCTCGCCGAACTGTTGCATGATGCGATTGAGAGTGTGCTCGCCGGCGTGGCCAAAGGGCGGGTGGCCGATGTCATGGACCAGCGCGAGGGCCTCCACCAGATCCTCGTTCAAGCCAATCACGCCGGCGATGGTGCGCGAGATTTGGGCGACTTCAATGGTGTGCGTGAGCCGGTTGCGAAAGTGGTCGGAAAAGCGCGTGGTGAAGACCTGCGTCTTATTTTCCAGACGGCGGAAGGCGCGCGAATGCACAATGCGGTCGCGGTCGCGCTGATAATCATTGCGATACCGGTGTGGCGGCTCAGGGTGCCGGCGTCCCCGGCTCTCAGCGGTTTTTAGAGCGTATTCGTGCATACGGGATGTAGTCTGATCGAATTCCGATTCAGACACGAGCGCTCATGGCTTACTGGGCGGGAAGTTCCAGGATGCGCGCCGAAGCCATCTCGGCCAGCGAAGATTCGGGGAACTCTTTCTCAATTTCCTGGTAAATGGTCTTGGCCTGGCCGGGGTTGCTGGTGCGGTAAATATCGGCGAGCGCCATCTGCGCGGTTACCTTGGGCACTGCGCGCGTGGGGTTCTGCTCCAGTTCTTTGAGAATCTTTTCAGCGTCAGTGGCCTTGGACTGCTTCTGCAATGTGCCTGCCAGCGCCATCTTGGCCACCGAGCGAAAGTCCGCATCGCCTTCACCGGATAGTTCCTGTAATTGTTTTTCCGCCTCGGCATATTTCGCCAACCCCACCTGCGAAAGCGCGATGTAGTATTTCGCCCAGCGCGCCGCAGAGGTCCCGCTATGCTCATTGGAGACGGTAGTGAAATCCTTGATGGCAGCCTCGTAGCGCTCTGGCTCGGTGGCGAACCATTTGCCCGTATTCTCCGGCGCTTTCATTGGAGTGACGGTCGCATGGTACGTATCGAGCGCCTTGCCGAAGGCCTCGGAAGCATTTTGATTGCGGCTGCGCAGGAACAACATCACGGCCAGGGCTACAACCACGACCCCGCCGCCGATGCCAATCCACTTCAGCAGCGGTCGACGGTGGTGCATGAAGTAATCCAGCCCAACGCCAAGTTGCGAGCCCAGTTCGTCTTTCTTCAGTTCCTGCTTTGTAAGCCTGGCCAAGTCCGGCTCCTTCCAATTGTCCACGAGAAAATTAATTGCGGCGGCTGTTTCCCTCGATAGCCAGTTAACAGTTTCGCCAACTGATAATTATCGCCGATTTTTGAGCGCAGGCAAGCCTGCATTTCATCTGCACCTCATTTTGAAGTTTCGAGAGTGGCACTAAAGGCATGGCTCGGAGCCTGGCGGAGAGCTCCGTATCTGTCCATGGCGGGCGTCCATGTCGTGCCCGGCCAAACCTGCAAGATGGCGGTCGTGCTATTCTGAGCGAGCTGGAGTGCGCTCAGAATGGCTAAACGAAATCCAGAACCTACCAGACCCTTGGCAGTAGTCGAAGGGTTGCCAGCCAACCCACCTGGAGTGCTCTATCTGCTGGGTACTCCGATCGGCAACCTGGAGGACATCACGCTGCGCGCCTTGCGCGTGCTGCGCGAGGTCGATTGCGTTGCCTGCGAGGATACCCGGCAGACGCAGAAGCTGCTCACTCACTTTGGCATTCAGACGCGCACGGTCAGCTACCACGAGCACAACGAGATGACCCGCGCGCCGGAGCTGGTCCTGCAGCTTGAGCAAGGCGCGCGCCTTGCGCTGGTAACGGATGCGGGCATGCCCTGCATCTCCGATCCTGGATACCGTTTGGTGCAGTTGTGTGCGCGTCATCACATAAAGGTGGTACCTGTCCCGGGAGCCTCCGCGGTGCTGGCCGCTTTGTCCGCCTCGGGTCTGCCGACGCACTCGTTTCACTTCGCTGGATTCCTGCCTCCACGCGACACCGCGCGCCGCAAAGCGTTGTCCGGCCTGAGCGGAATTTCCGGAACGATGGTGTTGTTCGAATCCCCACACCGGGTAGTGGACTTGCTCGTTGCCGTGCGCGATACGCTTGGCGAACGGCCCGTGGTGGTGGCGCGCGAGTTG
>CAMBEY010000063.1 GCA_945865705.1 Candidatus Sulfopaludibacter sp. SbA3 | reverse complement strand
TTTAGTGGAATAATTCGCGTTCGTCAGAGTGGGTTTTTCCATTGGCCCGCTTGCTGACGCGCGCGGCACGGTCACGCGATGAGGTCACACGCATGAAGCCTATGGAGTTGCTCGGCGAGACGGTCACTCCCGACGGGACTGACATGAAGCTGACCCGCCGCGATACCGAGTACATCATACTCGCCAGCGGCAAGAGTCTCATGTCCAGCCGCATGCACGGCTCGGAGGAGGCGCTGGCCACGCTCGCCTGCCAGGCTTGGCGCGGTGTGCGCGCCGCTGCGCCTGCGGCCCGCGCGACTCATCATGATGCGGGGCCGCCCTGCGTGCTGGTCGGGGGGCTGGGCATGGGATTCACGCTGCGCGCGATACTCGATCTGCTCCCGGCGGATGCGAGGATTGTGGTTGCGGAGCTGGTGCCTGCAGTGGTCGAGTGGAATCGCGAGATACTCGGCGAACTCGCCGGGCATCCATTGAAGGACAAGCGCGTGCGCGTCGAGTTGGGCGATGTCGCTGCCGTGCTCCGCGCGGGCCGTGGCCGCTTCGATGCCGTGCTGCTCGATGTGGACAATGGGCCGACCCCGTTCACCACGCCGGAAAATGCCAAGCTCTACGGAGATGAAGGAATCGCCAACGCACGCGCGGCGCTGAAGCCGGGCGGAGTGCTGGCCGTATGGTCGGCGCGGCCCAATAGAAGATTCGAGCAGCGCCTGCGCTACGCCGGATTCGTTGTCGAAGTGGAGAACGTGCGCGGTCGCCTGAAAAAAGGCGGCCCCCGCCACACCATCTTCCTGGCGCACAATCCGCAGACAGAGCCGCGACCGTGACAGAGCCGCGACCGTCAGGGAGTGGGGGTTGGTTTTGGGATTGTCTAGGGGCAGTCAATGCTGTCAGATCAACCCCCACTCCCTCACGGTCCACGACACGCCGCAATGTCCCATCGCGGCTCTGTTCGCACGTTGGCAACTTAAACAACGCGGCGCGGCGCAGGTTGGTTGGAGTCGCTTTCCATGTAGTCGATCAGTTGTTGAAGGTGCAGTACCACACGCACCAGACGTTCGCGCTCTGCGCGCAATTCGAGCAACTCCTGCTTCCATTCCGCTTCGGCGGGCAGTCCATCCATCAGATGATAGGAAAGTAAAGGGTCTCTAGCTGAGGGTGGCGGCGCGCTGGGCAGTGTTGACGACGGCTCGTCGGCGGCGATGAGTTTCATCAGGCGGCTGTGCGTGTCGATCGCCTGAGCGCGGAGGTCGTCGTCCTGCGCGTCCGCATCTGGCAGGCGGTTGGGCGAGGGGCGCGCGTCATCCTCGAAGAACTGCGCCGCGCCGCGAAAGAAAGCGCGGTCGGAGTTCAGGTCGGCCTCGTCGAGAGATGTGCTGGGCGCATTCCCCATGGCGTTCCCGAGAGGCCCGATGCGAAAGCGGCGCTGGCCGCGCGTGAGAATGTCGAAGCGGCCATCGGTGTACTGGTGGATCACGTCCGTGATGATCGCCGTGCAGCCGACCGGCTCGATTGCGCCGCCATCGGTGAGCAGGACACCGAACTCGGTCTTCGAGTCGATGCACTCGCGGATCATCTCGCGGTAGCGTGGCTCGAAGATGTGCAACGGAAGGCTGTTGCCGGGCAGCAGCACGACGCGCAGCGGAAATAGCGCCAGCAGTCCGCCGCGCTCTCCACCCTCTGTGGCGCCCCTCCCGTTGTCGCCACGTTGACTGGCCTCGCCCTGCTGGGCCGCACGCGCCGGATGTGGCGCACGATGTGGCGCAACAGGAGCTAGCCCGCCGAGCGCGAGTCTGCCCCATCCGTGGGCCAGGCCGACGGTCGCGCCGGTGAGCAGTCGGATGATCTCGCGGCGCTTCATGCAGGCGACCTCCAACAACAATCCATGTCAATCAATGACAATCCCCAACCTTAAACCGAGGCCATTCTACACCGAGCGGCGCGGCCATTCGCAGAAAATACGCGGCGGTATCTTTTCGACCCGGCGAGTTGCGACCGACCAGTCATTTTGAACGAATAGCCCGCGCGGTGGCGTCGCTAGTCACTTCCGTGGTTCTCCCTCCTGGAATTGCTTGTCTCAGGGTAGGGTTGCGAGTAATCTGGACACCAGATAGTGTAGTTTGCCAGACTTCCCACCACTATTCATGAGGGAGGGAGCTGGCGGATTACAGCTTTGAACTCAGGGCCGCCGAAGGCCCCTATAGAGAGTTCGCACAGGGAGTTGGCATATGAAAATTTCCCCGTCCTACTTGCGGGTTTACGTAACGCTGCTGGCCAGTCT
Organism: Candidatus Sulfopaludibacter sp. SbA3; assembly: GCA_945865705.1. Lineage (GTDB taxonomy): Bacteria > Acidobacteriota > Terriglobia > 2-12-FULL-54-10 > 2-12-FULL-54-10 > SHUM01. Next base: position 9,871 of record CAMBEY010000063.1, on the reverse strand, counting down.
GTTGGTGTTCACGCTGCGGGACACCGTAGCGCAGAGTCTGGGCGCGCAAAGTCTGGGCGAGTTGTCTCGCCAGGAACGCGCGCGCAAACATGCTCGGCAGACGCGCGTTACCAAAGTCTATACGAACGAGGATCTGGCCAAGGACACCATTGTCGATCCAGCCAGTCGCGCGCTGGAATCCGGGGAGCCGGTTCTGGCTGAGGCAGCGCAGTCTCCGGCGGAAGTTCCCGTCCGGATTATCCCCGTGCAGGCCGCCGCGCCCGCGCGAGAAAATACCCTGCCAACGCGTGCGGCCCTGGCGCAGCAGGAGCGTTCCGTGCCCACCGTGCCGGTGTGGCCCGCCGGTATGCCGCTCGGAGATATCGCCCGCTACTATCGCCAGCAGATCGCGCCGCAGATTCCCTTGAGCGACGACCGCCTGATGCTGGATGCCTTGGCCAATCGGCCCAGCCCGGACGACTTCACCGTGACTGCGCCTTTTGTGATGGCCGCCGTCGAGGGCTCGTCGCTTCCGGTGATTGAAAATGTCGTTCGTGATCGCGTGCCGGAGTTCCCCGCTATCGCCAACATGGAAGTGGCTGAGAACTCGAATGTGAATACGGACGGGAATGAAGGCCCCCCCGGACTCGCCTTTGCATCTCCCGCATTGCTGGATCTCACGCTCGAACTCGGCGCGGGAAACGCCTCGTTGGAAATTTCGGAGACTGGTCTTGCTTCCACTGCGGGCTCTGCGTCAGAAGGCCGCGTGCCTCTGACGATCCGGTTCGCCGAGCCAACGTTTCAGCCCGCCGCCGTGAAAGTTGCCCCGGTAACACAAATGGCCGCGGCGATCCCGCAGCCAGAGGCCGTCGTCAACCCGGCTTCGAATAGCGATTTGGTAACGGTCTCGGCTTGGACCGTCAGGAATGATCTGACGGCCACTCCGCCCGCCGAGCAAGTCCGCATCGCGCCCGTTCGCGCTGTTGCCGAGACGGTGCTGGCGCAAGCGTTGGCCGAAGCAGGCGACGCGGAAGTTCGCGTGCAGCGGGGCGACTCATTGTGGCGGTTGGCGCAGCGCCACTTAGGCGACGGACGCGCCTGGCCGCAGATCGCCGCGCTCAATCCGCAACTCCAGAATCCTCATTTCGTGCGCGCCGGTGAGCGGCTGCACATGCCGACCTCGAGCGCGTCACTTGCCAGCCTGCCCATCGCCGTACGCGAGGAGCGCGCGGTGGTCGTCAGCTCAAATCCGGCTCGCGAGGTCATGGTCCAGCGCGGTGACTCGCTGTGGAAGCTGGCCGAGACGGCACTGGGCCGCGGCGCGGCGTGGAGCTGCATCGCGGAGGCTAATCCGCAGATCAGCGACTCCGACCGCATCTATCCCGGTCAGTCCATCGTGCTTCCCGAGAGCTGTATTCCACAGGCGTAATCATTGGATTAAAGAATTTCCTGAATGAAGTGGGGCGAGCCGCCAAGCTCGCCCCACTTGCTTTTTGCCAGAACAATTTTCGGATTGTATAAACAGAGCCGCGCGCGTCAGCGAGCGGACCCGTGGCCGTTGCCGACTTCTCCAAGGACCGCTCCATTACTGTCGCGGCTCGGATCGAGTCACGGCATCGGCAAAAATGGTCTAATAATATCTGCGGACACGGTCCGGCAAATAGCGGCGTGCGACGAGGTGAGTGCAGTGGAAAATGTTTGGCCAAAGGGAACACGACTCAAGAATCAAGTTGCGTTGATTACCGGCGGCAGCCGCGGCATTGGTCGTGCGATGGCGCTGTGCTTTGCCGCCGAGGGCGCGCGCGTGGTGATCATCGCGCGCGATGCAGGGCACCTGCGCGTGGTAGAGAAAGAAATTGCTGACAATGGAAATGCCCCGGCGCTGGGCATCGTCTGCGATGTTGCCGACAGCGCCGCCGTGCGCAAGATGGCCGCCGAGGCCGAGCGCGTCTGCGGGCGCATCGACATTCTGGTCAATAACGCGGGCTACTTCCCCGCGCTCCATCCAATCCACGAAATGTCCGACGAGGAATGGGAGTACACGCTGCGCGCCAATCTGACCAGTGCGTTCTACGTTTCGCGCGCGGTGCTGCCGGGGATGATTGAGCGGCGGCACGGCTCGGTGATCATGATTTCGTCGAGCGCGGCCAAGCTGGCCTACGGCCTGGGCACGCCCTACTCGGCGGCCAAGGCCGGGATGCTCGGCCTAATGCGCGCGCTGGCCGGAGAGGCCGGGCCGCACGGCGTCCGCGTCAACGCGCTATGCCCCGGTTTGGTGCAATCGACGGAGATGTTTCACAAGGTCAACAACGAACTCGAACGCGCGGTGGGCCTGAAGCCCGCCGACCGTCTGGCGGCGACGAAGGAATCTTCGCTGCTGCGCAAGCTGTTGGAGCCGGAAGACGTAGCCCGCGCCGCGCTGTTCCTGGCCTCCGCCGACAGCGCCGCCATCACCGGCCAAACCATGAACGTCGATGCTGGCATTCGCTGGGACTAACCGTGAAGTGGTGGAGTTGGGTTAAGTAGGGACAGGGCTCCCGACCTGTCCTCCAGAAGGCAGGCAGGAATGCCTGCCCTACTTGGCTGCCAGCGTTCCACTCACCAAACGGTTCACTCGTTCCGGGGATATTCAGGACCTCAAGGATTATTCGATAGCGGTGGATGGCCTTGGGGCAGCGCGCCGGATTCGTGAGGATTACCGGACATAGGAGCGTTCCCTTCCGGAAGCGGGGGATGTCCCGGTGGCAGGGCCGCGGCCCCACCCATTTCGTTCATGCCCTCACTGCCGCCCGCATTGCCGGCGGGGTGCTTGGTGTCGGCCTGGCTGGGTTGGCCGCCCGTTACTTTCCACGCGCCGGACTCGCGCACCAGCTCATAGTGATAGCCCATCTGCATGTTGGGGTCGCTGGTTACGCGGAAGACCACTTCGGCCTGCGCCTTGTCTCCCTCTTTGTCGCCCGCCACGGTTACGGTTTGCACATCCATGGTCATCTGATTGATGGCCAGGTCGGAGCGCTGACTCAAGTGAGTCTCAATGGCCTTCTTAATGGCGGGTGTTTGGTCACCCACGCCACCGCAGCCGATGCCAGCCAGTGCGGTGATCAATGCGATAGCGAAGATTGCCGCCGAATAAGTACTGCGTCGAAGGTGTTGAGTAATCATTCTCCGAGGCTATACCAAACGCGCGGGAGCGGCAAGCAAGTGGAGCAGGCATTCGGAGTGGCGCAGGCATTCCTGCCTGCGGCCTTTGAATTACAGACACTGGGCAGTAGCCGAAAGGTCTTTCGATCGGTCGGCCCTCAATCGACTGCTTGCAACGATTGCATGCAAAAAACGGCAGGCAGGAATGCCTGCCCTACTTGGCGCTACGTTGACCCACCCTGCTGCGTCTGGGACAATGCTGTTTGGTTTATTCACAATGACGCGAGCAGACGAACAATACGATGTGATTGTGGTGGGCGCGGGGCACTCCGGGTGCGAGGCCGCGATGGCCTCGGCGCGCATGGGCCTGCGCACCGCGCTATGCACCATGAACCTGGACCTGATCGCGCAGATGTCTTGCAACCCGGCCGTGGGCGGCATCGCCAAGGGGCATCTGGTCCGGGAGATCGACGCGCTAGGTGGCGTGATGGGCGAAGTGATCGACGCGACCGGCATTCAGTTTCGTCTGCTGAACACCAGTCGCGGTCCGGCGGTATGGTCACCACGCGCGCAGGCGGACAAGAAATTGTATCGCGGCAAGATGCGCCAGGTTCTGGAGTCTGAGCCGAACCTGAAAATCAAACAAGCGGAAGTGGTCGATCTGGTCGTGGAAGAGCAGGAGACAGGAGACAGGAGTCAGGAGTCAGAAGGGGACGCGGAGAGGCGCCGGGTGCGCGGCGTGAAATTGCGTGATGGGCGGACCATTTCGGCCAATGCCGTGGTCATCACCACCGGGACATTTCTGAATGGCCTGATCCACTGCGGCGAGAACACCTATCCCGCTGGACGGAGCGGCGAGCCTGCTTCTGTCTTCCTCGGCGAGAGCCTCAAGCGGCTGGGCTTCCGCTGCGGGCGGTTGAAGACCGGCACGCCGCCACGCCTCGACGCGCGCACCATCGACTTCACCAAGTTTGAAGAGCAGCCCGGCGACGCCGTGCCCACGCCGTTCAGCTTCCGCACGCGCGAGATTGTGCAGCCGCAGGTCAGTTGCCACATCGCCTGGACCACGGACGAGACGCAGCGCATCCTGCGCGAGAACCTCTCACGCTCGCCGCTCTATAGCGGCCAAATCCAGGGCATCGGGCCTCGCTACTGTCCGTCGATCGAGGACAAGATCAAGAAGTTTCCCGACAAGCCGCATCATCAAATCTTCCTCGAGCCCGAAGGCCTGGACACCAATGAGATTTACGTGAACGGCATGTCCACCTCGATGCCTATTGATGTTCAGCAGCTTATGGTGGCGTCGATACCGGGCCTCGAGAATGCGGAGATGATCCGGCCCGGCTATGCGATTGAGTACGACTTCGTCGATCCCACGGAGCTACTGCACACGCTGGAGACGAAGCGCGTCGCAGGACTCTACTTCGCCGGGCAGATCAACGGGACGACGGGATATGAGGAAGCGGGCGGGCAGGGAATCATGGCGGGCATCAACGCGGCGCGTGCCGTGCAGAGCCGCGAGCCGGTGGTGCTCGACCGCACCGAGGCCTACATTGGTATCATGATTGACGACCTGGTAACCAAGGGCACCGACGAGCCATACCGTATGTTCACCTCACGCGCCGAGTTCCGCCTGCACCTGCGCATCGACAACGCCGACTTACGGCTGATGCCCATCGCGCACGGCGTGGGCATGATCGGCGACAGCCACTACCACGAGTTTGAAGAGAAGTATGCGAGCGTGCGGCGGTTGACGGACTACATCCAGAAGACGCGGCTCGATCCGGCGACTACGGCGGGGGCGGCGTTGTACGCGCTTGCCAGTCAGACGAGCGGCGAGCGGCTCACGCTGGAGCAGATGCTGCGGCGGCCCGGCTTCACGTTGGAGGGATGTCAGGAGTTGCTCTGGCCTTTGCCTGAGGTGGGTGGATCGCAGGAGCGACCTTCGCGCGAGGTTCTGAAGATTGTCGAGACCGACATCAAGTACGGCGGCTATCTCGCGCAGCAGCGGCAGCAGATGGAGCGCATGAAGAAGGCGGAGAGCCGGCACATTCCGACGTGGTTCGAGTATCAGGGCATCCCCGGCCTATCGCACGAGATGGTCGAGAAACTGGCCCGCGTGCGCCCGCGCACATTGGGCCAGGCGGCGCGCATTCCAGGCGTAACTCCGGCGGCGGTGGCCATCGTGAACATCTACGTCGAGATGCGCCAGAGGGCCTCCGTATAACTCTCTTTCTCACATCCTGACTAGTCAGATAAATGACAGGCAGGGAAGTGAAACTTTTCCAGCAAGCAACATATCACTTCCGTTTGTGTGGTAGCATAAACACCTGTTTGGACGCCCCCGGTCAATCTGAACGAAAACCAATAGCGCATATTCAAGGTAAGCTGGAAGGAGCTTGATCCATGTTGAAAGAGTTCAAGGCGTTCATCGCCCGTGGAAATGTGATTGATCTCGCGGTCGCGGTGATCATGGGCGGTGCGTTTGGACCAATCGTCAATTCTGCGGTCAGCGACATCATCATGCCGCCCATCGGAATGATGATGGGCAACGTCGATTTCAAAGACCTGTTCTTCAGCCTATCCGGTACCGCATTTCCCACGCTGGCCGCCGCCAAAGCCGCCGGCGCGCCGGTGATTGCCTATGGCAACTTCGTGAACACGGTGATCAACTTCCTGATCATTTCGTTTGCGATCTTCCTCATGGTGAAGCAGGTCAACCGTTTCAACGCCCCTGCGCCGGCTCCCGCGGCCCCCACGACGAAGGACTGCCCGCAATGCCTGAACGCCGTGCCGCTGAAGGCGACGCGCTGTGGCCACTGCACCTCCGAGATGAAATAATCCTGAGCTGAATTGACTCCACCCGGTGCGCGCCGCGCGCTGGCGGTGCCACTCCCATGCCTGACAACGATCCTGAGATAACATGTCTGTTGCGCCGGGTCGCCGCGCCGCTGGGGCTTCCGATCAGCGAGACGCAGTTCTGGCAACTGGCCACTCACTTTGAGTTACTGCTGCGCTGGAACCAGAAGATCAACCTGTCGGCGGTGCGCGATCCGCGGCGGATTGCCGAGCGGCATTTCGAGGAGTCGCTGTTCCTGGCCACGCTGCTGCCCGCTCCCGTCGGCCTGATGATTGACGTGGGTTCCGGCGCGGGCTTTCCCGGCTTGCCGCTGAAAGTGGTTTGGCCGCATGTGGAGACGGTGCTGCTGGAGCCAAACCAGAAGAAGGCCACGTTTCTGAAAGATGTGATTCGGCAGTGCGGGCTGCAACGAGCGAGTGTCTCAACGGATCGTCTGGAAGTTGCGGCGCGCGGGGAGCTGGCTGGGTGCGCGGCGCTGGTAACCATGCGGGCCGTTGCGGTTGCTCACGCGGACATGGAGAGTCTTGCCAGGTTGCTCGGCGAAAATGGACAGGTGGCGCTATTTCTGGGCGAGGCTGACGCCGAGCGAGTGGCGCATGATTCATCGTTTCGCTGGCTTCGTATGGACGTAATTCCCAACTCACTGCGACGGGTTATTCTTACCGGCACGCCAGCCAGCTTGCAACGTCAGTGATAAATGAAGCAGTTGCTAGGGAAGGTTCGGCCGCGATTATCAGCGGGCGAACCTTGCTGCCAGCGCTTCCATCTTGCGGGCCAAGGCCAGATCAAACGTGCTGATGCCGCCGAGGGAATGCGTTATTAAATCCACCACGACCTTGTTGTATCCGTTCGACCAATCGGGATGGTGGTTCATTGACTCGGCAATGAGCGCCACGCTGGCCATGAAGCCGAAGGCCTCGACGAAGCCGGGAAACTTGTATTCGCGATGGAGCTTTTCCGCGACGACGTTCCAGCCCGGCAGTTCCGCCAAGGCGTCCTGAATTTCGGTTACGGTCAATCGTCTCGCTTGATCCGCCATAGGCCATCCTCCGTAAAAAAAAATGTTGCGATGGTTTCGCCAGAGTTCCAGCATATGTCAGCGAGACCACCACCGCAAGCTTGCCAGAGAGGGCGTTCTGCCTCTATAGTTTTTCTGCGGGCCTTGCTCGCCTCTCTACTATGAACCTATCTGCGCCAGTGGACCTGAGTCCGTTTGATGTCCTATTTGACCACAGCGAGAAGAATGTCGCGCTGACGCACGAGCTACGCCAGTTCGTGGGCAATATGGGTTTCCCGGCGGCACCCGCTGGAAGGCCATGGATTTATGCCAACTTCGTGCAGTCGATTGACGGGATGGTTAGCTTCGGCGGTGTACATCCGGGCGGCGAGTGGATCGCGCGCAGCCGCCATGACCGCTGGATGATGGACCTTCTGCGCGCGCACGCCGACGCGCTCATCTGTGGCGCGCGCTCCCTCGAACTGGAGGCGCGCTTCGGACGCCGCTTCCCCGGTGGGGGCGGGCCGGTCTACCGCATCGTCGATCCCGGCCTGCTGCGGTATCGCACGGACGTTCTTGGCCGTCGCAAGCTCATCAACATAATCGTAAGCGGGTCGGGGAAACTTCGCCCCGCTGACTACCGTCTGTTTAGCTCCGAGCACGTGGATGCCTGGATTGTCACCACCCCGGAGGGCGCACGACATTTAGAGAAGGCGGCGGAAGGAACGGCAAACGTACGCATTCTCGTCTGCGGGGAGAACGGACATCTCGATTGGGCGGAACTGATGAAGGAGCTGAAGCGGTCTGGCATTGAGCAGCTACTCTGCGAGGGCGGCCCGGCGCTCTACGGCAGCATGATGCGGTCTCGGCTGATCGATGAAAAATTTCTGACGATTTCCCCGCAAGAGATTGGGGCGGAACCTCCGGCACCGGAGGAATCGCGCGGGGCCGAAGAACTGTCCGCACCTCGCTTGACATCCTTCACTGGTGCCGGGTTTGGCCCGGAAAACTCCCAGTGGTACCGCACGATGAGTTGCCGCCGCGCCGGCGACCACATGTTCCTGCGGTACCGTGCGACTACACATCCTGATCAACCGTTACCATAGTCTTGCGCTGACAATCGCACTTGCCCGTGGAAAAAACTCTCCTCAGTTGCAGCTAACCTTGGCCGATATCCCTGCGACGCACTCTTCCCATAATGGGAAACAAGTTCCCAATGGCGGAATAATAGAACTCAACATGTCCCCGTATATAATTGATAAATAGATGGAAGCCACGCGTTGTTGCTGGCCCGTCAGTTGCGCTTGGTACGTTCGCAGGAATACTGCGGAGGGCCCAATGCAACTCGAAACGATCCTGATGGTTAGTGAACAACGACACTCGTATCACCTCTTGCGGGCCGAACTGATGGGGAGCTGCTACCGGCTGGTCCGCGCCAGAAATTCTCGCATTGCCCATTGGCTCATCTCGCGCCGAAAGATTGGTCTCCTGGTGATCTGCGATCCGCAAACCTTCGCCAGCGACGCGCCCACTGCCCTTGCCAATAACCGCATGGCCGATTCCGATGCATGGCAAGGTCCATGCGCGAACTCCCTCCTGATCAGTCGAGATGATTCCCTTGGCGTTCGCTGTGGCTCCATTCTTGGCGAAAGTGAGAAGGACACAGCCCAGGACATGACGCCAAATATTTCCGATGTCGTGTTGGATACCGATTTTGATGCCGACGCTGAGCAGGAAGTCTTGCGCATGGCTGAGGAGCAGCGTATACCGGTCCTGCGCATCATGCCAGGCTGGCCAGACTGGCCAGCGAAGTCTCTCATTTCTGGTGTGAATCGGGGCGCCGACTACATCCTGTTGGCCCCCTACGATCAGAGCCAATTGATTCAAGCCATCCGCACGGCGATGCTGAATGGGGCGTCGCAGGCACAAGACCCCCAGTCCACTCCGCTGGAGATTGCGCTGCAAGACCGCATCTGCACGCTGAATACGAGCCGGGAGCGGATGGCGAAGATGTTAATCGGGACCCTGGAGCAACTCCAGCACGTCAAGGCCGCGCTTTCCTGGAGTGAGTCGGAGATTCACGAGCTTCGTCAGACGGTGATTCGCAACGAGATGAAATCGCAGTCCACCAGCAAGCTGCCCGAAGCGATTGAGGGCATTGCCCATGACTTCTCCAATCTGCTGGAAGCTGCCGGGCCCAGCAACACTTCGCTGCATTGGTCGGCGCAAAATCCGCAGCACTACCGAGAGGCCCTGCGTGGCGTCATGGAGCAGGCGCAGGCGTTGCTGGACTGTCTGTTGCAGATGGCTCGTCCTACCGACGAACCCTGGCGCACGGAGCCGGTGGATTTGCGATCCATCGTTGATCAGGCGCTGAGTGCGGCGCTGCTCCCATTGCGAGAACCGCTCATCCGCGTGCGTGTCCGCGTGGGTGGGCTCGATCCGGTCTGGGTGCATCGCTCGGTAATCTTTCGCGCGCTGGTGAACCTGATTTGGAATGCCGTGCAGGCGATGCCCCATGGCGGCATGCTCAGTCTGGTGGGATACGTTCGCGGAAACCGTGTGGTGCTGGAGGTCTCCGATACCGGCACGGGCATTGCCATGGGCGATCAGCAGAAAGTATTCAACGAGCCATTCAGCACTAAGCCGGGACACCGCGGACTGGGCTTGTCGCTGGTCCGCGATCTGCTGGCGAAATGCGGCGGTGAGATCACCTACACCAGCCGGCCCGATCGCGGGAGCAGCTTCTGCCTCGCGCTGCCCATTGCGCGGACAACGGAACTTGCGCGTCCGGCCTTGGTGCCTGCCAGGCGGAAAGTTTCTGAACTGGTTGCGGTAGGGAAATTCGAGGAGACCAGTTCAGCAAAGAATGCCGCCGAATCAGGAGCTATGCT
>CAMBEY010000062.1 GCA_945865705.1 Candidatus Sulfopaludibacter sp. SbA3 | reverse complement strand
CGAACTTCATGAAATCGACAAGCAACTGCCATCGATCATTCGTGTTCGTATACTTTTCCTGCGGTAGCGGGATAGCCCATTTATCCCCAAAACCCTCCCGATAGAGGTGAAGATGAGGGCATACAATTTCCTGATCGTCGGGATTCCGATGGGGCGCTCCTCCGAAATCAAGGCGGGCAAGGATAACAGTGTTCCTCGCTCTATTCTGATATTTTCCCTTGCTAATATTGATCTGGCTCTTGGAGATATCAAGAATAAAATGCTCCTTCTCATCGGTACTCTGTAGCGGTATTTGGAGCGACCCGCCAGTGGCCGGGAATTCATATATCTGATCAACTGCACGATGTTTCTCCATCGCCAGCAGTTCATCAGCGATTTCCTGAATCAAATGTACCTCAGACACTTGCAGACCTCCGTAAATGCTGAATACTCCAGTACAAGCGCTTGCATCTGAAATGATTATACTTTACGGGAAGTTAAGTTCTGTCCTGCGATTTGGGATGAACTTTCTCTTGCATCTCTTCCCTAGACCGCCCGGCCTGCCGCCGCGCCGGAGGCCCAGGCCCATTGGAAGTTGTAGCCGCCGAGCTGGCCCGTAACGTCCACCACTTCGCCGATGAAGAATAGGCCGCGCTGTTTTTTGCTCTCCATCGTGGTGGAGTTCAACTCGCTGGTGCCCACGCCGCCGGCGGTTACTTCGGCTTTCTCGTAGCCCTCGTCGCCCGCGGGGGTGATGACCCATTCATGCAATCCGGCTTCAAACTCGTGCAGCGCGGCGTTGCTTAAGACGGCCTTCGCTGCCTGCGCGGCGTTTTGGGAGAAATGTGCGGGAGCGCCGGCGACGGGCGCGTGCAGCTCCATCCAGCGATCGGCCAGGCGGTTGGGCATGATGGAACGCAGCTGCTTGCGCAGCGCGGCGCGCGTGGGGTTGGCGATTTCCAGCAACTCAGTGACCACGGCTTGCTCGGGCGCCATGTCCATCCGCACTTGGCTGCCAGCGCGCCAGTATAGCGATGCTTGCAGGATGGCCGGGCCGCTCAGGCCCCGGTGCGTGAAGAGCATCTTTTCGCGGAAAGAGTGATCGCCAGCGGTCGCCACAACTTCCGTGGCCACTCCGGCGAGGTCGCCGTAGCGCGCCATGTCTTTCTTCGAAAATAGAAATGGCACCAGCGCGGGGCGCGTGGGAACGATCCGCATGCCGAACTGGCGGGCGATGTCGTAGCCGATCCCGGTCGCGCCCATCTTGGGAATGGATATCCCGCCGGTGGCCACCACCAGCGCGGGCGCGCGAAACTTGGCGTTGTCCGCGCTCACCACGAACTCAGTCGCATGGGATACTTCGCGCACGCGGGTGCGGCAGAATATCTGAACACCAGCGTCGCGGCACTCGGTCTCCAGCATGGTGGTGATCTCGTGCGCCGAGCGGTCGCAAAAAAACTGGCCCAGCGTCTTTTCGTGATAGCGGATGCCGTGTTTTTCGACGAGCGCGATGAAGTCGGCGGGCGTGTAGCGGGCCAGCGCGGATTTGGCGAAGTGGGGATTGGCAGAGAGAAAATTCTCAGGGCGGCAGTGGATGTTGGTGAAGTTGCAGCGCCCGCCGCCGGAGATGAGAATCTTTTTCCCCGCGCGCTCGTTGTGCTCCAGCATGGCGACACGGCGGCTTCGCTTTCCCGCTTCGATGGCGCACATCAGCCCGGCGGCGCCCGCGCCGAGAACGATCACGTCGAATTGGTGAGAGGGATTGGTTGCCACGCCCGTTAATCCGTCCACAGCGGCGGCGCGCTGCGTGGTTTGCTTTGGCGCTCGATCACCCGCTTTGTTTTTACTTTGGCGCGGTCATCGGGGTTGGGGAACAGCGTGCCGGGATCGAATATCTCGACTTCGGGCAACACGCCGATGGTCTCCTTCAAGCGGTCGGCGACGCGGTTGGCCAGCGCGGTGCGCTCGGCGTAGGTGAGTCCCTTCATCGCCTCCACCTCCACCATCGCTTCGTGGGCGGAGAGTTTATTATCCACCACGAGCTGCCAGTCGATACCCAGCTCGGGGAAGCCGCGCAGCACGCGCTCAATGGCCGTGGGGTAGACGCTGATGCCGCGCAGCTTGAGCATTTCGTCGGCGCGGCCCTTTACCGTACTCATGCGGCGGAAAGTGCGTCCGCAGGCGCAGGGTTGTGAGTCAATCGAAACAATATCGCCCACGCGGTAGCGGAAGAACGGCGCGGCTTCGCGGAACAGCGTGGTGATCAGCAGCACGCCATCCTCGCCCGATGGGACCGGCTGGTCGGTAACGCGGTCCACAGTCTCGAAAATATAGGCGTCCTCGGAGATGTGCCAGCCGCAATGCGCGGCGCATTCGTAGGTGGAGGCGGCCGCCTCGACGCTGCCGTAATTGTCGAAGACCTCGGCGTTCCAGCGCTCGCCCACTTCGCGCCGCAGCTCGGGCGTGAGCACTTCAGCGGTAACGTAAATCATGCGGAAGGCGAAGTCTTTCGCGGGGTCGAGCTTCATCGCCACCGCGGTGTCAGCCAGCTTCAGCGCATAGGACGGCGTGGCGCACAGCACCGTTGGCCGCCAGCGATGCGCGATCTCCACCTGCCGCCGTGAGTGCGTCATCGCGCCCGTGCCGGTGGGGATGACGCCCGCGCCCAGCGCCATCGCGCCTTCGAGCGCAATGGTCCCGCCGATGTAGAGCGTGTAGGGCAGCGTCACCTGCAACAGATCGCCGGGCCGCACACCTTGCGCGCGCAACCGCCGCGCGGAGAGCTGCGCGATGCGCTCGACATCGGCCAGCGTGCAGAGAATGGGCCGCGGGTCGCCGGTGGTTCCCGAACTGGCATGAACGCGCGCGACGCGCCCTAGTTGTTGCGCCGAGCCTTGATACGTCCCGAAGGGTGGATGCGCGATCAGATCAGCGTCGAAGTCAGTCTTCGAGACAATCGGCAGCCGGAGAAAATCATCGAGCGTGCAAATGTCGCCGGGGCGGATGCCCGCCGCCTCCCAGCGCTGGCGGTAAAAGGGAACCGACTCCCACGCGCGCGCCACAGCCTCGCGCAGCAGCTTCTCCTGCAACGCGACGATCTCGGCGCGGCTGGCCCGCTCAATGGGTTCGATGGCCAGCGCGGCGTTGGTCTCAAATGGCATTAGAGAATTATACGGAGAAAACCCCGCGCCAAGAAAATCACTTGACGCGGCTACCAAAGCGCGATGCGTCGGAGGCACCGGTAATTTCCCACGATGTCATTCTGAGCGCAGCGAAGAACCTGTTATTGCTCTCCCGCGAAAACCCACAGCAGGTTCTTCGCTGCGCTCAGAATGACATCGTGGGGGGATTGATGCCTGCGAGAGTTCGTGGTGGGGCTACGGGCCGCGGCATTGACGGCGCCGCCTCGAATTCACTACTCTGAAGGCCATGCCTGCCAACAAGCCAGTCAGCGAGCCAGTGAGCAAAATGCCCAGTCGCACGCCGCGCGTACCCCCGCGCGTAAATGCCGTGCTGCGTGGATTGCAGATTCTGGAGCTGCTGGCGACGGAGAATCACCCGTGGAGCACCTCGGACATTGCGCGCAAGCTGAAGATGCCGAAGAGCACCACGAGCTATCTGCTGCGCACGCTGCTGGGGCGCGGGTATGTGCGGCGCGACGCGGCGGGCGATTACCGTCTGACCATGAAGCTGGTGGAGTTGAGCGGGCAGGCGCTGCGCTCGCTCGGTGTGCGCGAGGCCGCGCAACCCGTGCTGCGGCGCCTGGTGGCCGAGTCGGAGACCACGGCGCACTTGGCGGTGCTCGACGGCGCGGAGGCCGTGTACATCGAGCGCGTGCCTTCGCCGGGTTTTATTCAAGTGAACACATGGGTGGGGCGGCGCATGCCGATGCACTCGACGTCAGTGGGTAAGGCGCTGGCGGCGTACTTAAGCGAAGAGGCGCTGGATAGTATTCTGGCCGGGCGCGAACTGGAGCGCTTCACATCCAAAACGATTTTCTCTCCTGCCAAGCTGAAGCTGGAGCTGAAGAAGATTCGCGAGACGGGCATCTCGGTGGATGATGAAGAGAACACGCCGGGTATCCTCTGCGTGGCGGCTCCGATCTTCTCTGGCGGATCTTCTGCGGGCGCTGGTGGGGGCGCCGATCGTGCCGATCGCGAAGGCGCTGGCCGTGGCGAGGTGGTTGCGGCGGTGAGCCTGACAGGCCCGGCGCAGTTGACCAAGGGAGATCGGCTGACCTTCGTGATTGATCGCGTGAAGGGCGCGGCGCGCCAGATCAGCCAGTCGCTCGGCGGCCGCGGCAAGGGAATTTAGCAGCGCGTAATTCCAAACATTACGCGAACATTACAGGCACGTTGCGGCCACGGCCCAAATAATCCTTTACTGACCAAATTACTTCTGATACGTTTCAGGATTGGACGTTGATTTTGTTTGCAACCCTTGGAGCGCCCTCGCTCACAAGTCAAACCGGAGTGGTTGCCGGAATTTCAGGTAGCAAAATTTCAGGTAACTTATATTAGGTGACTAGGGGTGAGCGAACCATGTTTCTGCCGAAAAAATTGTTTCTTACCAAAGGTGTGGGAAGGCATCGCGAAGAGCTGACCAGCTTTGAGCTGGCGCTGCGCAACGCGGGCATCGCGGCCTGTAACCTGGTGCATGTCTCGAGCATCTTCCCGGCAGGCTGCAAACTGATCACGCGCACGGCTGGCTTGAAGCATCTCTCGCCCGGCGAGGTGGTCTTCGCCGTGCTGGCCCAGAATCGGACGAAGGAGCCGCATCGCCTGATCGCGGCCAGCGTGGGCTTGGCGCTGCCCGCCGACCGCCGCCAATATGGCTATCTCTCCGAGCACCACTCCTTCGGCCAGACGGACGAAGAGGCCGGCGACTACGCCGAGGAACTCGCCGCCGAAATGCTGGCCACCACGCTCGACGTGGACTTCGATCCCGACAAGAGCTGGGACGAGAAGAAGGAAATCTACCGCATCTCGAACAAGATTGTCCGCACCATGAACATCACCCAATCCGCCGTGGGCCACAAGAAAGGCTGGTGGACCACAGTGATCTCGACGGCAATCCTATTGCCCTAAGCAGCGCCTCGGAATGAGCACTTTAAGGGAGGGGGCCGTGAATCCCCTAAGCAATTGTGGCTCGAAATTCTGGCTTGGACGAAGTCCCTATTTGAAGCCACGACAGCCGGACTCGACTTGTATGAGGCTTATGAAAAATATTCAAATGATCCGGATACGACATCAGCAGCTCAGCGAGTAAGCCGCGTATACTCGACCTTTTCCAAGAGTGAGCTTGATTCTATTTTGAACCGACTAAAGGGGTGCCGTGACCGATTTGCTACACAAGGTGGCGGCAAAGAACGAGCAGCTTGCATTTGTAGTGTCTTGGAAGAGGCGGCCTCGGGAATGGGGGGATGCTTCCCCACATTGATGATTGGCAAAATATCTATAATCAACTGAATTGCCGGATAGATTAATTCCAGGCGTCCTCCCCGGTTAGGAAAGCGACAGGCTGCTTAACGGCAGGGCATCGGCTTCCAGTGTGGAGAGGTTGACGTTCTGGCTGGCGTGGTCGATATCAATTCCGACAAGATGGCCCTCGGCATCGAAATCAAGCACTACTCCGGGAGCTACTTCCTGCGAATCCGCGCTGACCTTGCCGGATAGGTCAATGTAGAGGGAGTCCGTGTCTTTGTAGTAATGGAACTTCATTGGTGTGTACCTTTGAAATTTCTGTCCGGAAAAGCATTCAGAACGGTTTCGCCATCTTCCAGCGTTACCACCTGTAAGTATTTTCCCAGTTCTGGGACAAAAATCCAATAGCGAATGCGACCATCCGGTTGCGCTTCCCGGTACAACGGTTCCCGCTAAGCCCGCTCACACCATTCGCGCTGGATGTAGGGGCGCTTGCGGAGCACTTGTTCTTCAAAATAGGCGGTAGTTTTCATTTTGCCTGATTCCGCCCCCTACACCCCACTTCCTGCCCTTACTAGTCGTAATATTCCAGACCAAGATGCGTGATCAACTCTTCGCCGCGCAGGTGCCGCAGCGTGTTCTTCAGCTTCATCAGTTGGATGAACAGGTCATGCTCGGGATAGAGGCCCGGCGCGTGCATGGGGCTTTTGAAGTAGAACGAGAGCCACTCCTGGATGCCGCGCATTCCGGTGCGCTTGGCGAGATCGAGGAACAGCACCAGGTCGAGCACCAGCGGCGCGGCGAGGATGGAGTCGCGGCAAAGGAAGTCCACCTTGATCTGCATGGGGTAGCCCATCCAGCCGAAAATGTCGATGTTGTCCCAGCCCTCTTTGTTGTCGCCGCGCGGTGGGTAGTAGTTGATGCGGACCAGGTGCGTGAAGTCCTTGTAGAGATCGGGATAAAGATTGGGCTGGAGAATGTGCTCCAGCACGCTGAGCTTGCTTTCTTCCTTGGTCTTGAACGAGCCGGGATCTTCCAACACTTCGCCGTCGCGATTGCCCAGGATGTTAGTGGAAAACCAGCCGTTCAGGCCGATCAGCCGCGCCTTCAGGCCGGGGGCCAGAATCGTCTTCATCAACGTCTGGCCGGTCTTGAAGTCCTTGCCGCAGACGGGCACGGCGTTCTCCTTGGCCAGATCGTTCAGCGCCGGGAAATCGGCGGAGAGATTGGGCGCGCCGTTGGCGTAGGGGATGCCCATCTTGATTGCGGCGTAAGCGTAGATCATGCTGGGCGCGATGCCGGGATCGTTGGTCTTCATGCCGCGCTCGAAGTCTTCAATCGAGCGATGCACCTTGCCAGGTTTCAGGAAAATCTCGGTCGAGCCGCACCAGATCATCACCATGCGCTCGAGCTTGTTCTTGTCGGCGAACTTGTCGATGTCCTCCATGACCATCTTGGCGAGGTCCATCTTATTCTTGCTTTTTTTGACGTGCGTGCCGGAGAGGCGCTTCACGTAGTGCTGGTCGAAGACGCCGGGCATGGGCTTGATGCCCTTCAGGAACTTCTTTTCCTTGTCCAGGTCGCGCTGCTCCAGCACACCGCCGTTGGCCGCGATCTCATACGCGTTGTCGCTGCGGATGTCCCAGCCGCCGAAGACCAGATCGTTCAGCCCCGCCAGTGGAACAAAATCCTTGATCATGGGCGCGCGCTTGTCGGTGCGCTTGCCCAGGCGGATGGTGCCCATCTGCGTCAGCGAGCCAATGGGCTTGGCGTGCCCGCGCCGCACGGCTTCCACGCCCGCCATGAAAGTGGTGGCGACGGCGCCCATGCCCGGTATCAATACGCCGAGCTTGCCTTGCGGCTTGGCGATTTTGAATTGCGACTTGCTGGTTGCGAACTTAGTGGCCACGATGATGTCCTCGTTTTCGTTGCTTTCGTCGTTTTCGTCGTTTTCCTCTGGGGAAAAGTAAGATTCCGCGCGCGCCGATACAGCCAATACATAGACGATCTGGCCGCTCACAGCGCAATGGGCCATTGTATGGGAACTTGACGCGCGAAGGAAGCGGTAGTTTGACGAAGCGCGGTTTCAAGGCGCGATTCACGGCGCGGAGAAATGCCTCACAAGCAGATGGGGATTTGCTTGCCATCAGACCGGATTCCTCGAATATAATGGTCCCGCCCGCGCTGGTCAGGATAAAGATGCCGCTCGTCGAGCTTCGCGCCGGGGGAGGTTGAAGGATGAGAATGCAATCCCGCGCCGCGCTCCTGCGCGCAATATTCGCATTGAGCTTCGCCACATTACTTGGCGGGCTCGCCGCCTGCTCCTATGACCGCTCGTCCTTTCCATCCTCCCCGAAAACCTCCATTGAAAAAACCGCCGCGCCGCTCAACATTCAGGTCATCGGCAAAGTGCCTGTTGACGAGTTCAACGATGAGTCTGCCGGCGACGAAGTTCCCGTCAAGGGCGGGCAGATCGTCGTGCGCTTCAACGCCGAGCCGCAGACCATGAACAACTTGCTGGCCAATGCCGACGCCTATTCGCAGTACATCGGCGAGTATGTGGTGGAGACCCTGCTCGACCGCGACGATGAGACGCTCGAGTGGAAGGGCAGTCTGGCTGAGCGCTGGACGGAAGAGGACGTGGTTATAAAGAATGACGGATCGCGTGAGCGCGGCAAGTCCAGCGAGCCGGCGGGCGAGGGCAAGGGCGATGTGCTAATCGTCACGTCGGCGGGCGACACGCTGCGCATCCCGCGCGCCAACGTCAAGGAGATTCGCCGCGCCGTGGCCTTCACATTCTTCCTGCGCAAGGACGTTCGTTTCCACGACGGTAAGCCCATGACCGCCGATGACGTAAAGTTCACCTTCGACACCATCCTCAATGAGGCCGTGGATGCGCCGGACCAGCGGACCTACCTGAACGAAGTCGAGAATTATGAAATTGTTGACAAGTACACCTTCCGGGTTACTTACGGCAAGCAATACTGGTATGCGCGAACGGTGGTCGGCGCCCAATCGGTGCTCCCCAAGCATCTCTACGACGCGGATAATCTACAGGCCAAAGACCCTAAGGCCTTCGGCAAGCGGTTCAATGAGAGTGAGTACAACCGCAAGCCCATGGGCACCGGGCCTTACAAGTTCGAGCGCTGGGACACGGGTCAGCAGATCGTTCTGGTTCGCAACGACGACTACTGGAACAAAGCGCATCAGGGGCACCTCGACCGCATCATCTATCGCTTCATCACCGACGACGTGGCTTCGCTGCAAGCGCTGAAGAACGGCGAAGTGGATTTCGTCACCCGGCGCATCAATCACCAGCAATTTGACGGAGAACTTAGCGATCCCGCATTCCTGACGCGCTTCGCCAAGGTGCAATACTACATTGGCGGCTTCCAGTGGACCGGATGGAATATGCGCCGCCCGCCGTTCGATGACGTGCGCGTGCGCCAGGCCATGAACTACGGCGTGCTCAACCGTCCGGAATTCAAACGAGAGCTTATGCACGACCGCGGCGTGATCGTTACCGGGCCGGAAAGCGCGCTGGGCCACGACTACGATCACAGCATCACGCCCAAGCCCTATGACCCGGAAAAAGCCAAGCAGTTATTACTGGAAGCCGGTTGGTATGACCGTGACGGCGACGGGTTGCGCGACAAGAACGGCAAGGCGTTTCGCTTCGAGTTTCTGCTGCCCTGCTGCGATGAGAGTTACGAGAGTCGCGCCGCGCTGATGAAGGAGAATTTGCGCAAGCTCGGCATCGAGATGACCGTGCGTTCGCTCGAGTGGGCTACCTTCATTCAAAATGTGAATGACTACGCCTTCGACGCCTGCACCCTGCGCTGGGCCACCAACGTGGATGGCGACCCTTATCAAATCTGGCATTCCTCGCAGGCCGTCAACCGCGGCGGAAATTATGTGGGGCTGGTCAATGCCAACGTGGACCGCCTGATTGAGCTGTCGCGCCGCGAGATCGACGACCTGAAGCGGCAGAAGATTTTCTTCGAGTTTCATCGCGCTCTCGACGAGTTGCAGCCCTACCATTTTCTTTGGATGGAGCCGGAGCTGGGCGCCTATGACAAGAAATACCGCGGCGTGAAATTTTATAAGACGCGGCCCGGCTACGATCTGACGGAGTGGTTCATACCGAAAGGCAAGTCGATTTAGGGAGCCGCGTCGCCAGCCTCATGCGAACTTACCTGCTGAAACGAATTCTGCTGATGATCCCCACGCTGTTTGGGATCACGGTCATCACTTTCACCATCGTGCGGCTCGCGCCGGGTGATCCGGCGGCGATGCGCCTGGGCAGCGCGGCTTCCGGCGGCATGGTCGATCAGCAGATGGCCAAGGCCATTATCGAGAAGACCCGCGTGGAGTTTGGGCTCGACAAGCCCATCTATGTCCAGTACGGGATGTGGGTCGCCAAGATCGCCACGCTCGACTTCGGGCGCTCCTATAAGGACAACCGCCCGGTTACTGAAAAAATTATCGAGCGGCTTCCGATAACGCTGCAACTAAATATTATTGCGCTATTTTTGACTTACCTGCTGGCGATTCCGCTGGGCATATTCTCTGCGACTCATCAGGGAACCACCGCTGATAAAGTGACTACCGTTGCGCTGTTCGTACTCTACTCACTGCCGAGTTTCTGGGTCGCTACCGTACTCATCCTATTCGTGGGCGGTGGCGATTTTCTGCATTGGTTTCCTATCTCCGGCATCAGCGCGCTGGACGCCGATAAGCTCGGGAACTGGGACTGGTTCAAGGACCGGGTCTGGCACTTAGTCCTGCCGGTATTCTGTCTGACTTACGGGAGCCTCGCCTACGTCTCGCGGCAGATGCGCGCTGGAATGCTGGAGACGATTCGCCAGGATTACATCCGCACCGCGCGCGCCAAGGGGCTTTCCGAGAAGGCGGTCATCTATCGCCATGCGCTGCGCAATTCGCTGATCCCCATTGTCACTCTGCTCGGGTTTCTGCTGCCCGCCATGCTCGGCGGCTCAGTGATTATTGAGAGCATCTTCACCATTCCGGGCATGGGGCTGCTGGGATTTGAGGCGATTCTGTCGCGCGATTATCCAGTGGTGATGGCCATCTCCACCATCGCCGCGTTTCTCACTTTGATCGGCCTGCTGCTCTCTGACCTGATGTACGCGCTGGTGAATCCCACCATCTCGCTGGAGGCGGAATAGCCCATGGCGAGCATGATCGTCAACCTGTCGATGCCCACCTCCAAGCCGGAGACCTACTGGGGACTGGTGCTGCGCCAGTTCCGCCGCAACCGCCTGGCCATGGTCGCGTTCTTTTTTGTCCTGGCTCTGTTTCTGCTGGCGATCCTGGCCCCATTCCTGGCCGATAACAAGCCAATCGTTTTGCGCGGCGCGTATCGCGGCCTCTATACGCAACGCTACGAAGAATGGAAGCGCGGCGGGCATCCCGAATTTATGGCCGTGCTGCTGACGGCGGGGCCTGATGCCGCCACCGACCCCGAGAGAATCGAGTCGCGGCTACAGACCATTGAGCATCAGTTGGAATTTCTCTCCAGCCAATTGCCTGCCAGCCAGTCGGCTGAGTTGTTGGGCTATCTCCGGGAATATCAGGCGGCGGAGCAAATCGCGCTTAGCGGCAATGTCAGTGATATTCCAGATCGCTATGCCGCGCTGCAAACTCACGCCGACGACATTTCTGCCCGCTTCGCGCCGGAGAATGTAACTTTGGATCGCCATTACTACTGGCCGGTGCTGGACTCACTCGGACTCACTGATACATTCCTACTTTGGTTCGCCGCGCTACTGATAGTATTTACGGCCATCCGCGTTTTTCTCTCAGCGCACTCACTGCCTACGAAAAAGGTGTTACTCGTGATGTTACTCGGCGTACCCGCCGTGATGGCCGTGCTGCATCGCGCGGCGCATCCGCCGGTATTTGACTCACTCGATTACAAGGGAGACATATTGAGCGGGCAGATCGAGACTGACTTCGCGCTATTCCCGCCCGTGGCCTACGGCATCAACGAAGATCATCTGGCGGACAAGTATATCGCTCCCGGCGCGCGTTACTGGATGGGCACGGACGGCAACGGTCGCGACTTACTCACGCGCATGATCTGGGGCGCGCGCATTTCGCTCACCGTGGGCTTTGTGGCCGTGGCGATTTACGTGCTGATCGGCGTGTTCCTCGGCGCGCTGGCGGGCTACTTCCGCGGTTGGGTCGATCTGATCATTTCGCGCGCCATCGAGATCATGGAATGCTTCCCGTCCTTCTTCCTGATTCTGGCCGTCCTCGCGTTCCTGCAGCCGAGCATGTGGAACATCATGATTGTCATCGGCATCACCAGTTGGACGGTGGAGGCGCGCCTGGTGCGCGGAGAATTTCTGCGCCTGGCCGACCAGGAGTTCGTGCTGGCCGCGCGCGGCCTCGGAGTCTCCGACTATCGAACCATCTTCCGCCACATCCTGCCCAACGGCCTGGCGCCGGTGCTGGTGGCCGCGAGCTTCGGCATCGCCTCGGCGATACTCATTGAGTCCAGCTTGAGTTTTCTCGGCTTCGGCATTTCGATTCCCATACCGAGCTGGGGCGGCATCCTGAACGAGGCGCGCGAGAGTTTCCGTTACTGGTGGATCACGTTGTTTCCCGGCCTGGCGATTTTTTCCACCGTTACAGCGTACAATCTGATTGGCGAAGGCGTGCGCGACGCGATTGATCCGCGCCTGAAGGTCTGATTTTAGGTTGTCATTCCGAGCGCAGCGAGGAATCTGTTTTGGTTTTTCGTGATTGG
>CAMBEY010000061.1 GCA_945865705.1 Candidatus Sulfopaludibacter sp. SbA3 | reverse complement strand
GGCTGACCTTCGCGCGCGGACTGCGCTCCATTCTGCGCCACGATCCGGACAAGATCATGGTGGGCGAAATCCGCGACAACGAGACGGCGCAGATCGCCATTCAGTCCGCGCTCACCGGCCATCTGGTGTTCACCACCGTCCACGCCAATAACGTGGTGGACGTGCTGGGCCGCTTCCTGAACATGGGCGTGGAGCCATACAATTTCGTTGCCTCGCTGAATTGTATTCTGGCGCAGCGGCTGGTGCGCGTGATCTGCCCCAACTGCCGCAAGCAGGTGCGTTATTCGGCTCAGATGCTCGAAGAGTCCGGCCTGAATCCCAAGACCGAGGGCGATACTGTTTTCTACGAAGGCCAGGGCTGCATCGATTGCGACGGCACCGGGTACCGCGGTCGCACGGCGATCTCCGAATTGCTGGACATGACCGACCGCATCCGCGACATGATTGTCGCCAAGCGGCCCACCTCCGAGATTCGCCGCGCCGCCCGCGAAGAGGGCCTGCGCTCGTTGCGCGATGCCGCTGTGCTGAGGGCCAAGCACGGCATGACCACGTTGAAAGAGATTAACAAAGTTACGTTCATCGACCAGACCTAGTTGTTGCCAGTCTTAGTTGTTGCCAGTCTTAGTTGTTGATTGACCTAGTTGTGGATTGACCGCTCGCTTGCCGGTCATTCCGAGCAAAGCGAAAATCTGTTGTTACGGAGAAGTTGTTAAACCAATGTCATCGCGGATCGGAAATTCGGGAGGCATCACTCGACTGCTGCGGCGGTTCGTGGGCACGCCCATGCCCACGCTGGGCTGCGAGATATCGACGGCCGGTGTCACGCTGGCGCGCTGGAATGACGGCGCGGCGCAGTTGAATGCCACGGCCTGGCGGCCGCTGGCGCCGGGTGCCCTGGACCCCACGCCGCTGCGCGAGAATCTGGCGCAGCCGGAGCAGTTGCGCGCGGCGCTGGCAGGCTGTCTGGATTCCCTGGGCCTCGGCGGCGCGCGCAGTGGAGGCAAAGGTGAAAACAAAGGCGGGGGCATCGACACCGCGCTGGTGATTCCCGATCAGGCGGCGCGTCTCTTCATGCTCGACTTTGATAAACTGCCGCGCAGCACTCCCGAAGCGATTCAGTTGATTCGCTGGAAGCTGAAGAAGTCCGTGCCGTTCGACATCGACGCTTCCGCCGTGTCGTTCACCGCGCGGCGCCGCCCGTCGGGGGAAGCAGCAGGCTGGCAGGTGATCAGCGTGGTAACGCCGCACACCGTGATTCACCAGTATGAACAACTGCTGGAGTCGCTGGGGCTGACCCCGTCGCGCGTAACGCTCTCGTCGCTGGCCGCGCTCGCGCTGATTCCGGAAAGCGATGCCGGGAGCACATTGCTCGCCAAATTTAGTCCGCCGTGGTTCACCACCGTGATTGTGCAGGGCGGCAATCTGTGCCTGTTCCGTTCTGGGGCGCTGGGCCAGACCGCTGATCCCACGACTGCGGAGATACTGGAAGCAATCTATCCGTCATTCGCTTATTTTCAGGATAACTTCGGGAGCACGCTGGAGCGCGTTTATCTATGCGGCCTGGGCGAGGCCTCGTCCGGCGTCGCGGAAGCCCTGGCCAATGAATTGCATCTGAACGCTCAGCCGCTGCTGAGCGCTGCCGACCTTCCGCCGGCGTCCCATTGGACCAGCGGGAACGCCGAGCGTTACGCGGCCTCGCTGGCGGGTTTGGTTCGAGAGCAACAGTTCGCTTAGAGTACGTATTCGCCTAGAGCAGGTATTAGTTTGAGGAGATGCAGCAAAACAGCATGAGAGTGCCCATCAATCTCGCCAGCCGTCCCGCCGACGCGATTCGCCCGCTGCGCATGACGGCCATCAGCCTGGGTCTGCTGGCTCTGGTGTTGGCGGCCGTGGCGGTGCGCGCGGAGTTGCAGTCGCGCGATGAATTCCGCGTGCTGGTGGATCGCACCAGTCAGTTGCAGGGCGAAGCCCGTGAGCTGGAGGCCGCGCAGCAGGGGATGGAAGATTGGCTGAAGACTCCGCAAGTCGAGCAGATACGCAACCGCTCGGCGTTGCTCAATTCCCTGATTGCGCAGAAGAGCCTCTCCTGGACGCGCCTGTTCCAGGACCTGGAAGCCACGCTTCCCGCCGGTGCCCGCATCCTGAGCATCGCGCCTAAGCTGCCCGATATGAATCAGGCGCAGTTGCCCGTGCTGGACCTCACCATCGTGGCCGAGAGCGTCCGGCCGCTGGTCGATTTCGTCAAGAAGCTCGAAGACTCTTCGCAGTTCGCCAATCCCGTGGTGCTCGATCAGCGGTTCCCGGTCGGGAAGGAAACCGGGGGGGAGATTGAGCTGAGTCTCACCGCGGTATATTCTCAGGACGAATTGCCCGTGCCGTTGCCCGGCGATAAGGATGATGTCGAAGCAGAGGAAACAGCCGAGACAGCCGAGACAGACGATACAGCGGAAGCGGCGGAGTCTGTTGCGCCGCCCGCCCCAATTCAGACAGGCGAAACTGCGGTCATGCGGAAGGAGGCGCGCCGATGATGTCATCGCTGTTCTCCTGGATTGAGCCGCGCTCCCCGTTCACCGCCACCTCCAGCCGCTTGGGCGCAACCAGGCCGGAGATGCAATTGAAGATTGCCAGCGCTGTCCTGTCGGTGGTCTGCGCCGGATTGCTCTACTTTCTTCTGCAGGCTCCAGGACGTTCTCCCGAGGCGCGACAGGCTCAGATTCAGGAGCTGGAATCGCAGCAGCGGACGGGGCGGGCGCGCGTCGCCGAGCTTCGTGAGTTGACCAGTCGCGTGCAATCGGCCACGCAGTCCGGGCAGAAGTTTGCCGCCGACAATTTCATGGGCCGTGCCAACGCTTTCTCCAGTATGTTGAAGGATCTCGAAGCGCTGGCCACGCAGAATCACCTGCGCCCCTCGAATATTTCTTATGATTTGCTGGACGAAAAAAACGAGTTGGGTTGGACCGCCATCGAGGTTTCGATTTCGCTGGAAGGCGAGTACGCCGA
Organism: Candidatus Sulfopaludibacter sp. SbA3; assembly: GCA_945865705.1. Taxonomy (GTDB): domain Bacteria; phylum Acidobacteriota; class Terriglobia; order 2-12-FULL-54-10; family 2-12-FULL-54-10; genus SHUM01. The sequence goes on along the minus strand of CAMBEY010000061.1, from coordinate 9,198 downwards.
CGTGGTGCGCTTCATCAATAAAGTCGAGAAATCGAAAATTTTCTGGATTATCCGCGGCCTGGAGGTTGCCAGCGCGGCCGAGACCGGTTTGCGCCTGCGACTGACCACGGAGACTTATCTGCTGCCCTCGTAAAGAGCCAGCCGTGAGGAACGCACGCGAAGCGATTTCCAGCGGAACGATATAACAATATGATGACGGGAAACACATCTCGATCCTCTAAACTCGAGGCAACTGCGACGGCCAGCCCGGTCGCCGGGAGAATGCTGGGCGCTGTGAATAAGCCATTGCTGCTATTGCTGTTGATTGGCGCTTCGGCCTTTATGGCCTACCGTCTGGTGGCGATACTTGGCGGAGATGGCGCAGGCCAGCCGCAGGCAGTCGCCGCGCCCACCGGAAGTTCCAGGAAAGCCGTTAGTGCGCGCGCGGCGGCGGGCGCGATCAGCCCACTCGATCCCTCGCTGCGGCTGGACCTGCTGGCCAGCAGCCGCGCCGTGAATTACGCCGGCAGCAAGCGAAACATCTTCGTCTTCGGCAGCGCTAGTGGAGAATCCACTGGAGCGCAGTCCGGCGGAACGCAACTGCCCGTCGCAAAGACGCCGGACGATGAGGTGCCGCCCGACGTACCAGTCGTGCCGCCCGGTCCGCCGCCGGTGGTTCTGCCCCTTAAGTTTTTTGGCGTTGCGCAACTCTCCGGAACTTCTTCGGCTAACCCAACGATCAACTCGCTGACTAAAGCACTGCTCACCAACGGCGACGCCATCATCATCGCCCAGACCGGCCAGACGGTTGCGCAACATTACAAGATTCTGCGTATCGGCGTCAGCAAGCTGGAGCTGGAAGACATTCGCGACCACAGCAAGCACGAGATTCCGCTCGCTGAGCAAGAAGCCCCCGCGCCGCCGCCCGCGCGCTAGGTTTTTTTCGGATGTTGTTACAGAGCCGCGCGCGGCGTGACAGAGCCGCGACCGTCAGGGAGTGGACCCGGTGGCGCGGAGACGATGATGGGTGTCGCGCAGCGGATTTCAAGTGAGGGTTGCGGCGAACGTTAATGCCAAGCATTGCGGCCAAGTGTTGTAGTAAGTCAGCCCGGTCCGCTTGCTGACGCGCGCGGCACGGTGACGGTAACAGCATCAGTAAGAATGGTTCGGCCATGACGGTCTTCAGCAAACAACCCGGCATCGTAGCGGCGACTCCAGCACAGCGCCCGCAGCGGCGTGATCGGGGCGAGCGAGGCTACGTCCTGTTGGTGATCGTCGCGCTGGCCTCGGTGCTGATCGCGGTCATCTATCGCATCATGCCGAGCTATGCCTTTGACGCGCAGCGCGACCGCGAAGAAGAATTGATCTTCCGCGGCGAAGCCTACAAACAGGCGATCATGCTCTTCGTGCGCAAGACCGGCAACTATCCCACCTCGCTCGAGGCCCTGCTCGACACCAACAACACGCGCTTCATCCGCAAGCTCTATAAAGACCCCATGACGCCTGACGGCGAGTGGCGGCTGATCCATATGGGTCCCGGCTGCGTGATTATGGATTCGCTGTCTTCGGGCAACCCATCGACCAAACCGGATATGGGATCTCTGAAGATAATCGATATAACGAGCCAAGGCAGCGCCACCCAGCCCAACCCTCCGCGCCCCACCTTCGGTGGAGGAGCCATCGCCGGAGTGGCCAGCATGAGCGAGAAGACCTCCATCCGCATTCTGAAAGATCAGCTGTCATACGACAGGTGGGAATTCATCTTCAACTTTCGCGAAGACCCCGCCGCCGCACAAGGTCCGCTCGCCCAGCAATGCGGTGGAGGGCCCGGAGGCCCAGGCGGACCGGGTGGCCCAGGCGGTCCCGGGGGTCCAGGCGGACCGGGTGGTCAGGGTGGCTTCGGTAATCGCCCCCCGGGTTTCAACCCAATACCCGGTCAGCGCGGTCCCTTTGGCGCCGATTCAGGCACATCGGGCCAGCAGCCCATCGGCATTCCTCCTGGCGCTGGCGGAGGACCTAATCAGTCGGGTGGTCAGCCCCGCTTCTGAAGTTGCCCGGAGGGCAACACTGTGAATAGCCGTAGGTGCCAACCTACGGGTGCGGCTGCGTGACAGTGCCGCGCGCGTCAGCAAGCGGGCCGACGGAGAACCCACGTTCAAGTTCCGGCCTCTGCAATCCGAGCCGCGCCAGTCATGGCGCGTCCACGATGTCGGATAGCGCCACCAAGCGCGGGTAACCAGTGACGATCATGGTCGCTCGCCTGGGTCTTCCAATCATTAACGAATCGCGACCAAACACATTGTGGACGCTCCATGACAGGCGCGGCTCGGATACACCATCCCGCAAAGTGGGCTAGCTGCCGCGTCACAGAGCCGCGACCCACGGCACGCCGGGGCAGGCCGTGAGGGAGTGGACCGGGTGGCGTGGGCACCATGATTGGTGTCACGTACCGGAATCAACGCGAGCGTTGTGGCCATGCGTTGCAAGAAGATAACCCGGTCCGCTCGCTGACGCGCGCGGCACTGTGACGCAAAAGCAGCGCCGATGTCGGCGCTGCTTTGGAAATGTTACGTTATTTTTCTGACTCGTTTGGCTAGAAGATCTCCGGGAAACTGAAGGTCAGCACGGAGTTGGTGCGCATGTCGGCCACGATGATCTCCTTGTCCTTCAAGTTTACGGTTACGCCGCGCGGCTTCTTCAACGTGGTCTTAGGCCCGCCGATTTTCCACTTGGGAGCGATATCGCCGTTGTCGTTGACGTGCCAGACGCCGACGAAGGTATTCTTCGGCTCAGCCTCGCCACCCGCGCCGGGTTGGGTCGCCACGATCCAGCCGCGCGATGGGATCAACGCCATCTGATTGATGCGCACGATCTCCGTCTTAGGCCCGGTGATGATGGTGCGCGGAGGAATATCGCCGTTAGCGGTGCGGGGATAAGTGGCCATGCCGCCGCCCGCGCCCAGATCGCCCATTTGTCCGGAGCTGCCGCCGGCGTAGTTGCCGCCAGCCACCAGCACATTGGCGATGGGGTCAGCGACCACGGTCTGCGCGCCGCGCAGCAGCGTCTTCGGTCCTTTCAGGATGCGCAAGGGCGCGACATCGCCATTGGCGGTGCGCGGGAATACCATAATCGCCGGGCCGATGCCGACGATGATCTCATTGTTCACGGGATCGACTTCCAACCGGTCAAGGCCGGAGTAAACCGCGCCGGCCAGTTGCGTCTTCGATCCTTGAATGATGCGGATCGGCGCGGCATCGCCGTCGGCGTCGCCCTTGTAAACCAGAATGGCCTGCGCGAACGGGTTGGTAACCATGAACTCATCATTCACGGCGTCGTAGCGGATGTCGTGCATGGTGCGTCCGAGCAGCGTGCGCTGTCCGGCGAGCAAACGCTTGGGCTGAGTGTTTTCCTTCCCCATCCTGGGGAATGCAGCGATCTGCGGGTGAGCCACTCAGTTAGGCACCAGAATTTCCTGGCGCTTGCTGTCATAGGCGACGCCGCCGGGATTGCCGATGGCCAGCGCCACCTTGCCCGCCGGGGCGCTGCGGATGGTGCGCAGCGGAGCCGTGTTGCCGTTGGCGTTGATGGCGTAAGCGGTGGCCGTGTGGTTGCCCATGTTGGCGACCCAGACTTCCTTGTTCTTGGGATCGAGATAGACGCCGGTGGGATTCTTGATGCCCGCGCGCGGTCCCTTGATGACGCGGCGCGGAGCCACGTCGCCTTTGTCCTCGGGACCGAACACCAGCACGGAGTCACCCACATCATTGGCCACGTACAGCTCGTTCGTCGCCGGATCAAAGGCCATCGACGCCGGCCAGTTCATCTGCGTCTTGGGGCCTTCGATGATGCGCAGCGGCGCGATGTTGCCGCTGTCCTTGATGGAATAGGCGGTGATGGAGGGCTTGTCGAAGCGGCCGGTGCCAGGCTTCTGGCGATCATTGTAATTGCCGTGGTTGCTGACGTACACCACGCCGTTCCTGGTGTCGAGCGCGACGCCGTGCGGGTCTTCGAGGCCGGTAAGCGGGCCTTCGATGCGGCGCAACTCTTTCTCATCGCCGGCGGCCTGCTTGCGAAAGACCACCAGGGCGTGCTCATGCTGCACGGTCAGGAACAGTTCCTGCGCGTCCTCGTCCACCGCGATGCCGAACGTGCCGTGCGGCGTGCGCAGCTCGCGCATCGGCTTCACGTTGCCCTCGGCGTTGCGCGGGAAGACGACCATGGTGTCCACCGTGTCATTGGCCACCGAGTAGATGTCGCCGGTCTTGGGATCAACATAGAGGCCGCAGTTGAACTCGAGCTTGGTCTCGGGGCCGTCGATCATGCGCTTGGGCTCGCTGAAGGCGGCGTTCGACGGGGTGTTGGTGTTGCGGTCAAACACCTTGATGCCGAACAGGTTCTCGTCCTGCAGGAACACTTCGTTGGAATTGAAGTCCACGGCCAGCGCGGAGTAAGTGGGGTAGGTGTCGCGGATGGTGCGCAGCGGCGGGCGCTCGTCTTCGCCGGGAATGTAGCGGCGGTTGATGTCGCGCGAGTTGCGCGCGGCATCCGCCGAGGGCGCTTGCATGGCGATCGGCTGATACCCCGGCTGATAAAACGCCTCGCCGGCCTCCGCGCTTACCGGAGTCCACTCGCACATGGGCGCGTCCAGATCGGATGGTGATCCCGACATGGGCACTGAAGAGATCAGGCGCGGCTGGCCGGTCGCCAGACGGTTCGCCGATTCCGAAGATTTCGCAAGTTCCGACGATGTGGGCAGCGCCGCTGGCCAGTAGGTGAATCCCAGGGCCAGTAAAAAAAATACGGATACGATGATTCCTAACTTCGCATGGGGAAATTTCTGGTGATTCATGAAGCAACTCCTCCTGGGGGCCGACGGGTCGTTTGTTGATTAAACCGTGAAAGTTTGCACTCTGTGCACTTTGGATAATTTGGCAAAGTTGTCATCGGAGAACCTGCCTCCCCTGCCAGACTCCAACGCTAAAAACTCGAACTCACATTGTCTCGTAATCTGGCCGGATATTCCAGCCCCAGGCGTTCCGGTTTGCGCCGTTAGTGGGAAATGGGCGGGCCCGCATCACCAATGGACAAGCTCTGGGTCGAGAGGCTTTGGAGGTAGCGAGAGACTTTCCAGATGTCCTCGTCCGGCAACGCCTCGCCGAAGCCCGGCATGGCCGTGTAGCGGATGCCTAGTTCGATGATGGAGAAGGTCTGCCCGTCGGTGAGTGGCTCGGTGATGGGCGCGAGAGAAGGCACGGGCGGATAGAACTTCATGCCGTTGGGTCCGGGCCCCTTGCCATCGGCGCCATGACAGAAGGCGCAATGCTTCTCATAAATCACCCGGCCGGCGGCGAGGGTCTCCGCATTTTGAGGCAATGGATTCACGGTGTCGGTGGCCGTCCCGCGGTTGCGGAACAGCACCCAGCGCGCGATCCATCGCTCCACGCCGCCGGGCGTTCCGCTGGCCGCCCAGTTCTCGCGCAGGAAGGAGAAGACGGCGAACAGCAATATCGCGCCGATCAACGCTAGTCCCGCTGCCGCATATTTTTTCTTCAATCGCGTAGCCCTCGAAGAGGCGTCGGCAACTCGCTGATCGAGTCCGGCCCCTTGCTGGAGAGTAGCGTGTAGGCTACAGTGGCGCAAGGGGTGAAATATACAAGGCAGGAGAGAGTGTACGGCCCAATGCGCCTCCAATGCGCCTGAAGATGCGGCTTTAATTTCCAATGATTGAAGGGGTGGCTGCGGCCATCCTTACTAACATGCGTCGCCGCGGCCTGCTCGCCAGAATGAAAAAACTACTGAAGCCATTCACGTATCAATCAACAGAAAGCGTCAAGGAGTTGCACTGCGAGCAGACTCGTCTGCGGGATATCGCCGCGCGCGTGGGCACACCGGCGTACGTCTATAGCGGAAATCACGTGATCGGACGCTACCGCGAGATTGACCGTGCGCTGCGCGGCTGTCCGCATCAGGTTTGTTTTGCGGTCAAGGCCAATAGCAACCTGGCTCTCCTGGCGTTGCTCGCCAAGCAGGGCGCGGGATTTGACATCGTGTCTGGCGGTGAGCTCTACCGCGTGATCGAAGCAGGTGGCAGTCCGGCGCGCACAATTTTTTCCGGCGTCGGCAAGACGACCGAGGAGATGGACTACGCGCTGGCCTCCGGCGTGCGAATGTTCAACTGTGAATCAGAGAGCGAGTTGACGCTGCTCGACGAGCGTGCTCGCAAGGCGGGCCGCAAGGCGCTCGTGGGCTTGCGGGTAAATCCGCATGTTGACCCGCGCACTCATCCTTACATCTCCACCGGGCTGCGCGAAAACAAGTTTGGCATTCCCATCCGTGAGGCGGAGAAGCTCTATCAACGCGCCCAGAGTCTTCGCGGCATTAAGCTGGAAGGTTTGAGCTGCCACATCGGCTCGCAGATCACGCACCTCAGCGCATTCTCGCAAGCGCTGACCAAAGTGGTGGAGTTGGCCAACCGCTTGCGCGCCAAAGGTTGTCCGGTGCGCCATCTGGATGCGGGCGGCGGCGTGGGCGTGGCGTATAAGTCCTCCGATGTTTCGCCCAGCATTGCGGCCTATGCGCGCACGGTGCTGCGCTGCGTGCGCGGCAGCGGGTTGAAGCTCTACGTGGAGCCGGGCCGCGCGATTGTCGCCGAAGCGGGAGTTTTGCTGACTCGCGTGCTCCATATCAAAGCCGAGGGCCGCAAACGTTTCGTCATTGTCGACGCGGCGATGAATGATCTAATTCGCCCGTCGCTGTATGGCGCACATCACGACATTCGCCCCGTGCTGCTCGCTAAAGATTCCGCGAAGCAGAAACAGATGGTGGCCGATGTGGTGGGGCCGGTCTGCGAGTCAGGCGACTTCTTCGCCCGCGACCGCGAGATGCCCTCATTGCAGGCCGGTGATCTGCTGTCTATTGACACCGCGGGGGCGTACTCATTTGTGATGAGTTCAAACTACAACTCCCGACCACGCGCCGTCGAGGTGATGGTGGATGGCATTGAGTGGCGAGTGGTTCGCAAACGGGAAAGCTTGCGCGACCTGATTCGCGGAGAAAGAGTCTAGGGCCGGAGTAAAAAAGATTCGGGGAATACCGCAGGCATCGTCGGAGAATGTTTCGGCGCAGCGGACTGGCCCCCGGACTACTTTTCCTTGACTTCATTGGCCAGCACCGCTTGCACCTGGCTGGCAAACTCCAAAAACTGAATGGGCTTGTAGAGGAAGTAACAGCCGGACTTGTCCAGAAATTCCTTCACCTCCGGACGCTTGTCCCCAGTGAGGAAGGGGATGCGTTCGGCGGGTAGGAATGCGTTATCCTGAACGTGAGTGAAAAGGACTTGGCCACTCATCTCCGGCATCTGCAGATCGCAGATCATTAGATCGAACTGGCGCGAGGCCAGCTTGGAAAGCGCATCTTTGCCATTGCTGGCTGTTTCAATCTCAGCATCCCAAGACTCCAGCACTTTTTGCAGCAGTCTTAAAATCAGGTCGTCGTCGTCCACCAGAAGGATCGTCTTGGCCCTTGTGGAAATGGAGGGATCAATCTCTTCGATCACCACTGGTTCGGATGTTTGCCAGATCCGGGCTACCATGCAATACGCACACTGCATCTGCAGTCCACGGCCCTCAGCCACCTTGCGCACCTGATCCATATTCAGATTAAATACTTTGTGGTTCCGGCAGGTCGTGCAGTGCAGAGTGATTTGTCTGGACTCAATCATATTGTTTAATCCTGCCGGTACGTGTGACAACGCGAATCAATCCGCGCCGCCCGGTTCGTCGCCAACCCCTACAACCGACTTGATTATAGCAACTCTCAACTCAGTCGGAGCGATTACTCCACGCAATCTCAGCGGCGGGGGTAATCATTTCGCCCCATCTCCCGCGGCGATCTGGTCCCTTCCCCGGGAGGCGGGAATTGCCAAGGCAAGGATGGTAGGCGCGGTTGGTCTCGAACCAACGACCCTCTGCTTAGAAGGTGTCGCCGCACGTAGAATCAATAACTTACAATCCAGTAGAACCGTTGCGCTTGGTTGCCAAACATTGATAGTTTACAACACCTTGGGTATTACGGGGGACGCAACACTCGCAGCCCTGAGTAACGCTTCGATACAGGGGGTGGGCACAAAATTGGGCACAATGCAGGGCTGACGTCAATTCGGCGTCGTGTGCGACCTTACGCAATTCGCCTTTCGAGAACGGCTCAAGTCTAAAGAATCGCGCGCAGCGGTCACTTCTGCAACCTCATCACTTTAGCTGCTCCTCTGTTTCACCATCGCCGGACTAGTTCGTTCAAATAAAGCCATCACGCCGGCAGTTCCAAGCCGATAAGCAGATTGGCCAGCCGTGTCGTTCTGCTTGCAGTGTGGTGCAAGTGATCGGCAGGACTGAGGGGCAGTTTGTACCCATGGGGAAATTTCTGGTTTGGAGAGTGCAGTGTCAAGCAAGATCAAAACTAACAGACCTGATGATATAGATCCGCGTCGGATTGCCGAAGAAATCAATGAACTTGAGCGGGTTCACAATCAAATCATCAAGAAGCGTGGCCGCCTGGAGGCGGAGGCGGCTCGGCTGAAACAGAATTTAGAAGAAGTGGAAACTGCCAAAGTTGAGATGATCCGGATGGTGAACGGAATGCAAACCCAGATAGAGAATTACCAGATCAAGATCGAAGAGGCCAAGGATATGGAGTTTCGAGCCACGCATGATGACCTCACCGGCCTGTGGAACCGCAGCGGAATCCTAGCCATCTTGCGGAGGGAGCTTGTTCGAGGCGAACGAGAAGGGACATTGGTAGGTGTCCTGATAGCTGAACTCGATGATTTTAAGTTCGTGAAAGATACCTACGGCCACTTGGCGGGCGATGAAGTGCTGCGCGAAGCCTCGCGGCGAATTGGCGTGGCGGTACGTTCCTATGATGCAGTAGGTCGGTTCGGCGATGATTACTTCCTGATTGTTCTTCCAGGTTGCGAAAGCCAACAGGATATGATGAAGCAAGCGGAGCGCATTCGCGCAATGGTGGCGGGCGGACCGGTGACGACCGTCGCTGCGCTGATTTCCACAACGGTTAGCATTGGAGTCGCGGCTAGCTTAGGGCGTGTTAACACTAACGGAGGGCCTCGACGATCAGGGCGAAGTTGAGGAAAGCGAGGAAGACGACGTCGAGTTTATCGAAGCGGGAGAAGATGCGGCGGAAACCTTTGAGTCTACGGAAGAGTCT
>CAMBEY010000060.1 GCA_945865705.1 Candidatus Sulfopaludibacter sp. SbA3 | reverse complement strand
TGGTATACGAATCGCGGATCATGGTGAGCGATCCTGAGATTTCCAAAGCCTTCTATGCCAAGCTGTCCGGCAGCCCGCATGTGTACCAAATCAGCTCAGAGAAGCCGTTTGAGCTTTACGTCAACGTGCTGGTTCCGGACATCAACGGACAGCAAAAAGATGTATCGGCGGCAATTTTCCGGCTGGGCAAAACCGCGGAATCTATAGCCGAGCTGGATGGGAAAGCCTTCGCGTGGAAGCGGTATTGGGAGGAATTTGGCCGAGACTGGTACTGGATGGGGCCGGAATTCAAGCGGCGTGTTGCTGCGGGAACGTACGAAGTTCGCGTGGAGAGCGTGAACAGCGACAGCAAATATGCACTGGCCATCGGGGAGCTTGAAGCATTTGACGGCAAGGAGGGCATGAACGCGCTCAGACTGATACCCCGGCTGAAACGTGATTTCTTCGCAACCTCTCCGGTGGGATTTCTGCTTTCTCCGTTTGGTTACAGCTATGTCCTGGTCATATATGCAATGGCGTAGGGTAAAAATAGTCGGACTTGTTGAATTCTGGCCCATCACGACGTTAATTCTAGTGCATTTTGTTGTGATTATTTACAATCTTCAAACGGAAGGCAGGGGACCTACGCGCCGGTCATGCAATTTGCTCGGGGCCATTCCAGCGTTGGAGTTGCTTCTTCCAGGACAACTCTGCCGTCAAGCAGCGAATCTGGCGCTCCGGGGCTGTTTTGGAAGAACCGTTGTGACGCAGAATCTCTTCTTGAATTGCTGACGCGAGATTCAATAGATTCATAATCTGCGTAATCCTGGCCCGACTGACATGCCCGAGTCGGGCGAGGTCGGCATAATCCCGTACCTCGCCCCGTTCGACCATCCCCTGGAACTTGATGGCCAGGGCCATCAGCCGGGTAATCCGGGGAATGCGGTTTGGAGTCTTGGTCTGCACCGGTTCTGGAAACAGGCTTTCAGTTTCTATCCTGCGGCGATGAGGCCGCGCCAGAGTCAATTCCATAGTCACCGCCGACTCTGATTTCATTTCGATTGCATGTTTGTAGCGATTGTACTTTTGCATAGATTCCTCAGTCCTGCCGAACGAAAACTCACTTCGACTTTGCCACTTCGTCCGTCGTAGCCGACTTTTTCTACCACCAGGTTGATCAATTGGACTTGCTCGCGCGTGGTCAGAGATGCCCAGACAGGCTCGAACTGCTGGAGCGCCGCCACAAGGTCAAGTTCGTCAAAAGGATTACCTTGTAGTTCCTGGAGTTCCCCCACCGTCGCCGCCAGGCGCTGTTCAGCAGCCTGCGTCTCCGTTTGCAAAGCGAGGAGGCGGTCAAATCGCGCGGAAGAGTCCACCATTCCATTTCCAGCGAGTTGCACTAGTTCGGCATGAAGTTCTTCGAGCTGCTTGTGCGCCGCAGTTTCCTGTCGCCGGAGATCCTCGATTTGTGCTGCGATCTGCTCCCGGACCTGACGAGCCGCCACTCTGGCTAATTCCGGATTTGCGCACAAGTTACGGATGCTTTCCAAAACGGCAGCTTCGATGATCGGAGCCGAAACGGATTTCGTTTCGCAGTTCTTCCAACCGCGCTGCTGTGCCTGGTAGCAGACGTAGTAACGGTAACGCTTGGAATGTCGCGCGGTGTAGCTGTGAATCATCGCGGCGCCGCACGGGGCACAGAACAGCAAACCACGTAACAGAGCACCGTATTTGTTCCTGGTAACCGCACCTTTGGGTTGCCCATTGCGGCCAAGGGTCTTCTGCACCTGATCCCAAACGGCTTGGTCAATGATCGCCTTCTGCTCGCCGGCGTACATGGTGCCCTGGTACTCAATCTTCCCGGTGAAGACCGCATTGGTGAGCAAGCCGTGCAGCGTGCTCTTGGTAAAGGGCCTCCCGCCACGAGTGATTCCATCTTGGGTCGTCCAGCGCTTGGTATTCCAGCAGCGCCGTTCCAATTCCTGCAGAACCGGGAGCAAACCACCATGCTTGAGGTATAGCTCGAAGATCCCTCGCACTTGGCGTGCCTCCTCAGGGTTCACCACGAGTTTGCTGCCGTGCGAGTCGATGTCGTATCCCAGGATCAGATGCCCGCCGATCCACTTCCCCTTCTTGCGCGCGGCGCACATCTTGTCGCGCGTCCGTTCGGAGATGATCTCTCGTTCGAATTGAGCGAATGACAACAGGATGTTCAGCGTGAGCCGACCCAACGAACTCGTCGTATTGAATTGCTGGGTTACGGAAACAAAGCTAACGCCCTGACGGTCGAACCGCTCCATAATCCTGGCGAAATCGAGCAGAGAGCGGCCCAGGCGATCCACCTTGTATACCACCACGCAATCAACCTGCCGGGACTCAATGGCTTCAAGCAACCGTTTCAGCGCTGGCCGGTCCATGTTCCCGCCCGTGAAGCCACCGTCGTCGAAACGCTGCGGCAGCGCCTGCCAGCCCTCGCCTCGTTGGCTCAAGATGAAGGCTTCCGCTGCCTCTCGCTGTGCATCGAGTGAATTGAAATCCTGGTTTAAGCCCTCGTCCGTCGATTTGCGGGTGTAAATCGCGCAGCGAACAACCTTGGCAGCTTGGCCACCATGAGGCGACTGTTGTTTGTTACTGTTTCGCATGGGTTTTCCCGTCCAGGATTTGGAAGAATAGGAATCCGTTCCACTTGGTGCCGGTAACTTCTTGGGCGATGGCGCTCAACGAGCGATAGATTCGCCCATCGTACTCGAAGCCATCCAAGCGGACCTTGACGACAATCGAGCGATCCTTATATTCACGCACCAGCACCGTGCCCGGCGCTGGCAGTCTGGGATCGGTGGTAATTCTCCGGCTCGCCTTCCGGTCGCGTGGCGTGCCGACGTCGAAGCTTTTCGGCGCCCGGATGCGGAGGTCGGCGTCGTTGGCGATCTCTAGGGCCCGCAGACGAGCGCGCTCCGACAGCCCGCCCTCCGCCAAGGCCTGAATCCTCCAGGCGATCCGGCGAAACAGGAACTGCTTATGGTTGGATCGCGACTCCTCGCCAAAGACCTCGCGGTACTTCTCGCGGAGCTGGCTGACTGTCATGTACTTCAGTTCTTCAATCTGCTCGCGAATTTTCATCTGCAACTTCTCCCTTCTCTTCCTTCTCTGGGGCGTTAACCTCGTGTCCATGAAGGCTCTGTGCCGCGGCTTTATCAAGTTGATTCTGACGGCGCTGCTCGGCGCGGTAACGCAGGTAGCCAGCGGCCAAGATTGAGGCGATTTCTTGCAGATCTTCGGCTGGGACAATCATTGCGGACCTCTTCCTGGTGGCCCACAGCGATGTCCGCTTTGCGGTCGTCCCGCTGTCTGGTGAGAATGTAGAGAGCGCTTAGAAATTCTCTCTCACTGTAAACATACGCAAGAAGTTCGAAAAGTGTTCAACTCGCAACCGAGAAAGACAAGGTCGTTAACCAATTTTAAACGGCCCCGGAGAGCGGGAGAATCGGGGGTGAAAAGGCTCGGCAGAGCCCTCACCGGAAAATCACTGAGATTCTCCGGGCTCCTGGTGGCGAGAGTCGAATGCTCGTAACTATTTGGCTATATTGAAGAAAACGCAACGCGTGGAATCGGACTGCGGAGGGCAGATTCAGTTAACAAACGGGGTGATGCTTTTCGAGCAGAAAAGAAATGGCTCCTCAGGTAGGATTCGAACCTACAACCCTTCGGTTAACAGCCGAATGCTCTACCATTGAGCTACTGAGGAATCCGGTTAGACAACTGCATCTCTTCTTTGATATCAGAGCGGTGCGCGGGTGTCAAGTTGACGGCGGCCATATCGGCGGCCATATCGGCGGAAGGAATCAAGCAAGTGATGCGGGACCGGCCAGATTACCGGGCACTCTCCATTATAGTTCGCGCAATGCCACCACCACGGGGGCGCGGGCGGCGCGCAACGCAGGCGGCAGGCCGCCGACGAGACCCATGAACAGAGCGAAGAGAATGCCGTAGCCCATCAGTTGCGGAGTGATTTTGAAGGCGAAGGCCAGGTAGGAAAATGTCTGAAAGTTCATGGCGCCGGTGGTGAGGTTGTTTATCGGCAGCACCGCCAGGCAGCCCACCAGCCCGCCCACCAGCGACACGCATAGCGATTCAATTACAAACGAGGCCACCACGCTGCCAGTGGTGAATCCGATAGCGCGCATGGTGGCGATCTCTCGCGTGCGCTCGATTACCGCCGAGTACATCGTGTTCAACGCGCCGAAGACCGCGCCGATTCCCATCACCACGGCCACGATGGAACCCAGTATGGTGATCAACTGAGTCAGCACGCGGGATTGCTTCTCGTAATATTCCGTTTCCCTTTCGACTGAGACGGCCAGCCGAGGATCGGATGTCAGCGCGTCCTTGAACCTGCCAAACGCGCTGGGGGAATCCAGTTGCACGGTCATGGATTGAAACAGGTTGATGGGCCGTTGGAACGTGGCATTCAGAATATTCGCGTCGCCCCAGACTTCTGAATCGAACGCCGATGCGCCGGCATCCATCACTCCCACCACGGTCCAATCGACGCCGCCCATGCGTACCTTATTGCCAATCTTCAGCCCGCGATAAGCCGCCGTTGCACTGCCGCCCACCACCAGTTCATTGGTGCCGCTCTGAAAGAAGCGTCCGCTGACCATCTTCACATTGGAGCGAACACTAAGCACCTCGGGCTGCACGCCACGGATTTGAACATTGGCGTCGGTCCCGGTGTCCATCAGCGGGAACGGCGAAATCACCACCACTTCGGCACTGGTCAGCGGGCCACCCGCGCCGCGCGCCACGCCGGGAGCATCCTGAATAATGCGCACGGCCTCGCGCGAGATCACCGACTCCATCTCCGTGGTGGCGCCCGCCCGGCGCACGATCACCGAATTCGGCGAGCCGCTCGACACCAGCGTGGCCTTGAATCCATTGGCCAGCGAGAGCATGGCAATGAACACGCCCACGGTCCCTGCAATGCCGAGTATCGCCACTAAGGCGGACACCCAACGCACACGCATACTGCGCAAATTGTAGCTAATCGGTATGGCCATGATCACACTTTGAGTAGCGCGATTACTTGATCCCGCTTGACGCTGGGAAACTGACTCAGGAAATAGTCAATGGTGTAACCACCTTCAAGGTGATCGAACAGCGACGCCACAGGCACCCGCGTGCCGGTAAAGCACGGGGTGCCGCCAAGGATATTCTTGTTGGCACTCACCACTGATTCTTCCATGGCTTCACTTTACCACAATCGCTAACTCTCGAAGACAGTATGCAATGCGAGGCAGCCTTAACCCACGACGTGGCAGCCTCGATTGACAACCCGGCGGTGGGACGATATGCTCTCTTCAGTAGTCGAGCTTCAAAGGTTTGTATTATTGATTATGACCACGCTCGTTAAAATCCACCGCAAGGGCCAGGTGACGCTTCCGAGCCGTCTCCGTTCCGCTGTCGGTGTAGCCGAAGGCGACTTGGTGGAAGCCTCGGTACGCCGTGGCAAAATTGTACTGACGCCCAAGCTCGTTGGCAGCCGCTCCAAATTCCACACTGCCCCGACTGGCCCTACCGCCGATGACGAGTATACTCCCAAGCAACGCCGGATCGTCGACGCTCGCCTGACGGAGTCCGCGGACGATCTCAAGAAAGGCCGCACCTTCGGCCCCTTCAACACCGCGGATGAAATGATCGCCTCGATGAAGCGCCGACTCCAGGATCGGGCCGCTGTGAAAAGAACCCAGCGCACCTCCAAGCGCTCTCCCCAACTCTCTCAATGAAGGTTGACTACCTCCCCCGTGCGCTCCAAGCTCTGGAGGACGCTCCTGCAGAAGTTCAGAGAGCTTTTTTCAAGCAGGTGAAATTCCTGGAGCAAAATTTCCGCCACCCTTCCCTGCGCGCCAAGAAATACAACGAAGCCACCGGCGTCTGGCAAGCCCGAGTGACCGGCGGCTGGCGGTTTTACTTCAACATCATCCACGATACCTACGTCATCCGCGATATTATTCCCCATCCCAAGTAAAGCGTGGCAAATGGCCAACTGCACCCACGCCGACGCTGGTTATGAAGATATTCGTCTTATCGGTTGCCGCAGCTCATTCCCTCCGTATTGAGTCTTACATGATTCCGAAGGTAGCCTCGGGGCACAATCAGCGTGGCGTGCCTACGCCGTCGTGGACCGTTTCGGGCCTTAGGAAGGAAAAACTATAACTTCAGGGCCACCTATCTTGAAAGCATGCGAATTCTCAGAGATCATCGCTTGCGCGAAAGCTTGCTCAGTGTCATTTGGGACAAGTATTACATCGATCTTTTGGGATACATTCTCGGTGTCGGAAAGACCGGCGAAAAAGCGGAACGAATCTATTATGGGTGCTGATGAATACCGCACCTGTATGTTGATATCGTTTATGATCGGATGCTTTTCCCAAGCGGGGTTAAGGGAGCAAAGCTCTGATTTTTCCGCTTCTGTAAGCACACGGCAAGGGTCTTTGCCCCGAACCCGTAGGCCCTCTACTATGCGCCATTCTCTTTCGTATAAATAACGAAAGTCTTCGCTATCCTGAGGTGACATTTCCTTGATGAAAGAAAGGGCCCTCTCAATGCAATTCCTTCCGTAGGCAAGCCAGTTGGTGAGTGCATCGCCAACAAGCGGTTTCCCGTGAGTGAAATTCTGAGTGATAAAGCGTTGCTTGATTTGACCATTCTTGAGCAATTCTTCGGTCCCTTTGACGAAGGCCTGATAGCTATCTACAGCAACCATGGCTGCATGAAGCCCATTAACCAACAAAGGACCATTGCCTTTTAGCGTATCTCCCCCGTGATGATTGGGGAGATACCATGCTGGACATCCGCCCCACTCGACTACGGTATTGCGGGAGAAACCGACGCCGTACCGTCCATATGCAGCACCATGTGTTGCAAGCAGATCGAAGGGAATGTCAGTGAAACAGACACGAGGCCGTTGCATCACTTCAATTTTTCGGACCTGGTTTTCCCCGGCCGTCAAGGTGAAGCCATCGAGTGCGCCGCCATTGGTAGTCGTGAGGAGAAGACCCCTCCTGACTATCGAGGATAGAATCGCCCGTGCATGTTCTTTGCATCGTGACGCCAGCAATGGAAAAGTACTCTACTTGTATGTTCGGTTGTCATGGGCCATTCCGTCCGCATTGGAGATTTAGCCTTCGCTTACCGGCCGATGATGGGCAGCAATTGGCTTACACCCTGCGCAGCGCTTCCACCACGCGCAGGCGCATGGCGGAGACGGCGGGGATCACGCCTGCGATGGAGCCGATGACGAGTGCGCCAGCAAAGCCATACAGCAACCAGATGTTCGGTAGATAGAAGATAGGGAGAATGCCGCCGGTGGGATCGCCGCGCAGGCTGAAAAGTTTTGCGAGGCCCAGGCCGACCGCCCCGCCCAGCGCCGCGATCACCAACGACTCGAGCATGATCAGAGTGAGTACAGTACGGTCCGAGTAGCCGATGGCTTTCAGCACCGCCAACTCGCGCACGCGCTCCCGCACGGAGATGGCCATGGTATTTCCAGTTACTAATAGCAAAGTAAACATTACGACCGTGCCGATCGAGAGAATCAGGAATTCGATGTTGCCCATCTGCTTCACCCAGTTGGCGGCGAAGGTGCGCTCCGTCTCGGTCTTGGTCTCATAGGGAGAGTTTGCGAAGAGTTGATCGATGGCCTTGGAGGCGCGCACGGCGTTGTCAGGATTGTCGATGCGCAGGGTGTACCAGCCGGCCATGCCTTTCTGGAATTCCTTGCGCTCGTCGAAATATTTCCAGTGAAACCAGAATTGCGTGGGATCGTCCTGCTGCCGCGTGCCCTTGTAGATGCCGCGCAGATTGAACTCCCAGTTGCCGGCGAAGATGGTGCCCTTGATCGGAATGCGGTCGCCGAGTTTCCAGCCGTAACGCTCCACCAGTTTTTCGCCAACGATGGCGCCCTCGCGGTCCTCCGTGAACGCTTTCCATTGCTCCGGGGGAACTTCAAACTCATTGTACACGCCGAGCCAGGAGTCCGTGTCAATGGAGAAGATGGGGAAGAAGTTCTTCTCGTTCTGGTAGTATCCGCCGAACCAGTTCGAGAAAGTAACCTTGGTGACGCCGGGAACGCGCTGTATGCGGTCGCGATGCGCCAGCGGCATGGGCTGAATGATTGAGGTGCGGTTGATGATGATCAGCCGGTCCAGGCCGGCGATCTCCACGCCCGCCTGGAACGCCAGCCGCACCACCACCAGGATGCCGAACAAAAACATGGCCACCGCGAACGAGCCGACGGTGAGTGCGGTGCGGACTTTCTTCCGGGCCAGGTTGCCAAATAAAATGTGCAGGTGCTTCATGGGTTAAATTCCGTTTCAGCGAAATGGTGAACTGGCGCTGTCAGTCCCCACTAGGCTGTCATCCTGAGCGCAGCGAAGGATATGCTTTTATTCGCTCGCATCGAAAAGCATATCCTTCGCTGCGCTCAGGATGACAGCGCAAGGAACAACGGTCTACACCCGCGCCTCGGTGCGCACGGTCTCTACCAGCTCGCCCTTGTCGAGATGCAGTATGGTGTCGGCATGTTCGGCGGCCAGCGGATCATGCGTGACCATCAGGATCGTCTTGCCATGCTCCTTCGACAGCGCGGTGAGCAGGTCCAGAATCTCATGCGCGCTCTTACGGTCGAGGTCGCCGGTCGGTTCGTCGCAAAGCAGAAACGTGGGGTCGGCGACAATCGCGCGGGCGATGGCCACGCGCTGCCCCTGCCCGCCCGACAACTGACTCGGATAGTGTTTCATGCGATCTTCAAGACCCACCAGTGAGAGCGCCGCCTCCACATGACGTCGGCGATCCGCGCGGGAAAGTTTTGTCAGCAGCAGCGGCAGCTCAACATTCTGGAACGCGGTGAGCACCGGGAGCAGGTTGTACATCTGGAAGATAAATCCGACGTTGCGCGCGCGCCACGCGGTCAGCTCGGCGGAACTTAATTCAGAAATTTCCTCGCCACCCACGCGGATGCTGCCTGAGGTGGGCGTGTCCAACCCGCCGATCAAATTCAGCAGCGTGGTCTTGCCGGAGCCGCTCGGCCCCATGAAGGCGACAAACTCGCCTTCTGCCACATCAAGGCTCAGCCCTTGCAGCACGTGAATCTCTTCGCTGCCCCGGCGATACTTCATGTCGATATTGCGAACCTGAATCAAAGCCCGCCCGTTATTTTCGCCGTCCACTCGAACCATGCGCTAGTTCCCTTCCGCAATCTTTACGCTCATGCCATCGTGCAAAGGCTGCGGACTGCTGATCACCACCTGCTCGCCCTCCGACACGCCCGCCAGCAGCGCAGTGTCAGCAGAGGCCGAAGCCTGCGCGCCGCCCGGGGCGCCACCCGGGGCGCCAGAAGACGGGCTAAGTTTCACCGCCCGCCGCTCAACTACACCATTGCTATGAACATAGACCACCGGCTGGCCCGCATCATCTTTCACGGCATCGCTGGGGACCAACATGACAGCGGCAGGCTTCCCGTTGGCGGGCACCGCCTCTTCCTTTTTCTTCTCTTCGAGGAACGCAACTTTGACGCCCATGTCGGGAATGATTCGCGAGTCCAGTTGATCGAAAGCGATGCGCACTTTGATGGTCGCCTTCTGGCGATCCGCCGTAGGAATCACGGTGCGCACGCGGCCCGTCATGGTCCAGTCCGGATAGGCATCCAGCGTCGCTGTTACCGGCTGGCGTTCCCGGACACGAGTAATGTATGACTCATTCACGTCGACTTCTATTTCGAGCGAAGTCATATCAACAACGGTAGCGATGCCGGTGCGCGTGAATCCGCCGCCGCCGGAGACGGGCGAAACCATCTCGCCGCGCTGCGCGTCTTTCGAGACGATAATTCCCGCGAAGGGCGCGCGGATGACGGTATTCTCCAGATCGTGCCGCGCCACTTGCAGACGAGCCTCGGCGGCCTTGATCTGCTCTTCCACCAAATTGATGCGCGCCTCGAAACTCTCGACCGCCGTCTCCGCCGCGTCCATGGCCTGCCGCGTGGCGATACCCTCTTCGAGCAATCGCGAGATACGCACGCGCTCACGCTCGGCATTCTTAAGATTCACGCGCAGATCAGCGAGCGAGGCCACGGTGGCCTGCCGGTCCGCCTCGCCCGAGGTGATGCGGACCTTGATGTCGGTGTCGTCGAGCGTCGCCAGCACCTGATCGGCGGCAACGCGCATTCCTTCTTCCACTAATATTTGATCGAGCCGCCCGGTGATCTTGGCGGCCACCGTGGAGCGCCGCCGCGGCGTAACATAGCCGCTGGCATTCAGCACGGATAGCGCGCCGGTCTGCGTGCGTCGGCGAACTTCGGCGATCTGCACCGCGGGCGCACGGCCCATCCAGAACATCCATCCGCCGTAGCCCAGCCCGCCAAGCAGCACGAGAAGGATCAGCCACTTCGACCATCCGCCGCGCCGGCGGCGACGCTTGGTGTCGTCAATACGCAGATCGGACACAGCGAATTTCCCCGGTGTTCGTCCCGCGGTTTTCACCGGCTCGCGCTCGCTGCCTGGAGTTTTGCCTGCTTCCACAGTCCACGTCTCCCACAGAATTGCTTGAATACTATAGATTAAGACAAATCCGCGAATGATGAAATCTATAATGAGAGAGGGTAGTGGGACATTTTCAAATTTGTAAAACGTAAGGTCACGGTTTCAACCGTGCCGAAATAGCGATTCCTACAAGCGGTTTTAACCGCTGAGGGCGGCGCCTCAGAGGCTAAAGCCCCCGTTCTGGCGAATCTCTCCGGCATGGCTAAAGCCATGCCCTTACGTCAATGTAGCCCACTACCTGAGAGAGCATTCATGCGACGGAGGTTGTTACATGATGGAGATACTGCCAATCACACTCGAAGGCGCGCGCGTGCGGCTGGAGCCGCTGTCCATGGATCACCTGGACGCCCTGTGCGCCGTCGGCCTGGATGAAAATATATGGCGCTGGTTTCGGGTCGCGGCGCTCGATCGCCCGCAGATGCGGGAGTTCATCGAGATCGCATTGCAAGATCAGGCCAAGGGAGTTACTCTGCCCTTCGCCACGGTGGAGGCAGCATCGGGCCGCGTGATTGGATCAACCCGGTTCGCGGCCATCGAGCGTGCCGACCGGAACCTCGAGATCGGCTGGACGTGGATCGCGCCGCCGTGGCAGCGCACCGCCATCAACACGGAAGCTAAATATCTAATGCTTCGCCACGCCTTCGAGCAATGGGGTTGCATCCGCGTGGCGCTCAAGACCGATGAGCTGAACGAGCGCTCCCGCGCCGCCATCGCGCGCATCGGCGCGAAGGAAGAAGGGCGCTTCCGCAATCACATGATTGTCTCGACGGGCCGCATTCGCAACTCAGTCTACTTCAGTATGATTGCGGAGGAGTGGCCCACGGCAAAGCAGCACCTGGAAGCCATGCTGGCGCGCTAACGCGTCACAGAGCCGAGCGCGTCAGCGAGCGGACACGCTCACGCGGGCACGCGGGTCAATGTCACGACATCGAATGAATTCACACGGAATGGTTGAACTGGCCGAGCAGAATATCACCGCCGAGCGTGTCCGCTCGCTCACGCGCGCGGCTCTGTGACGGAAGAAAAAAATAAGGCAAGCAGGTCTATAAGCCGGATTTTGTATCCCGGGGCACCCGAAGGCTAGCCGGGATGACGATCATTCCTCTGGGCCGGGAATTACTTCCCGGCTCTAGCGACCTACCCGAGAGTTGCCCTCCCGTCCCTTGCGGAACGCGAGTTGCGGGACGAGCCGTCCCTCCCCTCCTATTTGGTCTTGCTCCGTGTGGGGTTTGCCCTGCCCCGCCGGTTGCCCGACGGGCGGTGCGCTCTTACATTAAGCCCCTTTACTCTGGGGCCGCACCTTTTCACCCTTACCCCGCGCCCTACTGCATAATGCGGCGCCGGGCGGTATATTTTCTGTGGCACTTTCCGTACCCGCGGCGCCCCTCGCCCTGAGTGGCCGAAGCCATGCTCGACGAGACGCCCCACGAATCCTGGCCGTTAGCCAGCACACCGCTCTATGGAGTCCGGACTTTCCTCCCCGCCACATTTTGCAATGCCGCGGAGCGATCGCCCAACCTGCTTGCTCTCACCTACTAGTATCCGCCGATGGCGGGAGGGTTGCAAGCCGCGGCGGGGATAAGGATGGGGATTGGGGAATGCGGAAAGTCCGCCCTCGCTTGCCCGAAGGGCAAGGCCGTGAATA
>CAMBEY010000059.1 GCA_945865705.1 Candidatus Sulfopaludibacter sp. SbA3 | reverse complement strand
TTTCATAGAGTTAACTGGTGTTCAGCTTTGCCTCACTCAGGCTTCTTTCGCAATCATTGGTGAGTTGTTAGTAGTCAGTCAACAGTAAGTCAAGCGAGTCTGAGGCGATGCCCGGAGCTTGCGCTGAAGGCATTTGGTAGCATGGCCGTGAGGACATACGCCAGTCGCTGAATTACACCTGAACAATCGCCGAGCACAGCCGATGGATAGGATTGAGTTGGCAGAGGCGGAGGCGGTTATGAACGTGGAAGAGCCAATCCACTTGGGTTCGCTCAAGGCTGGCGTGAAGGTATTGGTATGCGGTGTCTCCGCCGATCGGATGGAGGAGATTACCCGGTTCCTTTCCGCATTTGAGTATGAGCCTATTCCGGTGCGTTCGCCTGGACGGGCTTTGGAGGCGGCTGCGGCCAGCCAGGCGCAGATCGTCATTTGGCTGGAAACGGATGCCACCGCACGGCGAGGTGTGATGTTGGATGCGGCACGTATGCTGAGCACACTGATCCCAGGCACCGAATCGATTTTGGTCGGACCCGCGGATGAGCCTGAATATGCGGCTGCGGCATTTCGCGCCGGGGCGTATAACTGCCTGAGCTGGCCGCTGGATTACGCCAATCTGGCAAGAGACCTGGCCCTTCTCGGATTTCGTGCCACGCGGCGTCGTGAACAGAGTCTGTGGACCAGCAGGGGAAATGCAGTGACTTTTGAAGGCATGGTCGGAAGCAGTCTGCGAATGGCGGTCATTTATGAGCAACTACAGCGCCTGGCGCTGACCGCTGACCCTGTGCTAATTACCGGACCCGTCGGAGCGGGCAAGGAGTTGGTCGCCAGCGCGTTGCATTCCCTCGCGGAGAAGGCTGGCATCAATAAAAATTACCAGCCCATGATGGTCTACCGATGTTGCGGACTGACCGAAGATCGCGCCGCTGAGTTGTTTGGGGAGCAGGGGGTTCTAGGCCCCATTGCTGGAGATGCTCGGCCCGAGGGTGAAGCAAAAGCAGAGGCGGTCGCCACCGAAGGGATCAACGCCGTAGAACTATTGGGATTCACGAGACCGGGAGTACTGCTGCTCGACGAGATCAGCGATCTGCCCCGTCGCGCCCAGCAGAAGCTGGCATCGTGGATTCTGGTGAGAAAGGCCGTGCGAAAGGATTCTCCCGTGCGCATCGTGGCCACCAGCCGGTTCGAGCTGGGGCAGGGAGAGTTTCACCCCGGCCTGTTGCGTTTGCTGGCGAAAGAAACCATACAGATTCCCGCACTGCGCGATCGGGTGGAAGATATACCCTTGCTCGTCCAGCATTTTCTCAGCCGTCGTATGCAAGGTGGCGCGAGCGGCGAAGTGGCAGCTTCGATACCAGAAATTTCGCCGGAGGCCCAGCAGGTCCTGCTGAGGCACAACTGGCCGGGAAACGTTCGTGAGCTGGAAAACGTGATTTTTCGCGCGGCGATGCTGGCAAAGCTGGGGCGTATCGAATTGCAAGACCTGAATATTTCTGCGCCGCCAAAGCCGCCATTAGTCTACTCAGGATGGACCGGGTCAGGATACACCGAAGTAGATGGAGCGGGACGTCCTGCCTGGCTCAATTAATTATTCCGCGGGAGAGCGGGACAAGAAAAACGCAATCGTGAGGATGAATAGTTATGGCAATTAACGGGAGCGTAAATATGTCCAACATAGAGGTCTCGACTGAGAGATCCGCTGGTTCTTGGGATGCGTTATTGCGGATGGGCCGGTCGCTGCGGATTACGGCCATCGCTGTAATCGTAGTCCTGTCGATCGGGATTGCGTTGGTGCTTCAGGGGCAGGTGATGAATAACCCTGATCTGGCCCAATGGCTGTCCAATCCCACCCTGCTCATCGCCGGATTCTCTTCGATGATGTTGCTGACGGTTTCTTATCTCATCGGCAAAGAATGGTCCGTGGTCCGCAGCCAGCGCGTGGTACTGGCGACGGCCCTTGAAGAGGAGTCCATTAACATGGCGCGGCGGTTCAACCCGGTGGTGGATTTCCATCACCCGGAGGTCTGTCGTGAAATTCTGACGCAGCAAGCCAGCCTGGCTGCCCGGTTGCATGCGCCGATCTCCATTCTGGAACTGAGTCTGGCGGAGATGGGCAGCAAACCGCTTTCGCCGGAGTGGCGGCAGTTTGGCGCCGAGCTATCGCGGCAAGTGAAGGCCCGTTCACGCCAGACCGACTCCATGCTGCGCTGGACCACGGAATCTTTCCTGTTGGTGATGCCAGAGGTTTCGGCAGAGGAGATGGGCGTCATTACCACTCGGCTGCACAACGAACTGGAGGGCTGGTTCCAGGAGCGCTTCGACGCGAATCGTCGCCCGACGCTGGCATCTCGCGGTTTCACCACGGACATACTGGGCAAATCCAGCGACATTCTTCGCGAGACACAGGCGTTACTGGAAGAGCAGGCGCGCCACACCAATCCGAAGGCCGATGGAAAGCGCATGCCGGTTCGCCGCGAAAAAAGCGTGGGCCTTACGCTCCAGTTCGATATTTCTGGCATGGATGCCGGTGGTCAGGAGTTTTGTGATCGAATTATCACGCAACGCGTCTCGGCAGACTGCATTTGGTTTGTCTGGAATCGTGAGGTGGAGTTGGAGGCATCGCTTCAGGTATCCGATCGCGAGGGTACCGTTTCCGCGAAGGCCGTGCTGGCGGAGTTCTCAACGGTAAAAGGCGAACGAATCGCCGAGGTGCGATTCCCCAAGGCTCCGGACAATTGGGTTATGTAACCCCGCTTCCCAGCTAAGAGAACGACCACAACTTGAAGTGCCTGAATAAGGCCTGAAAAAGGCCTGAAAAAGGGAGGATCCCGATGATCCTCCCTTTTGTTTTTCATGAATCCACTCTCGCCCGCTATTCTCCAGCATCGGGTCGCCACGGCACGGGCGCTGGCGGCTATAATGAATACTCGGCGCAAGGCGGCCTCGGCCGCAAAACTCTCAGCAACTGGATTGGCACGGATCTGTGGCGGAGCAAACGCGCGTGTTCATCTCAGCCGGAGAAGCCTCCGGCGATTCGTATGGAGCGATGTTGGTCGACGCGCTGCGCAGTCGGCGGC
Organism: Candidatus Sulfopaludibacter sp. SbA3; assembly: GCA_945865705.1. GTDB lineage: Bacteria > Acidobacteriota > Terriglobia > 2-12-FULL-54-10 > 2-12-FULL-54-10 > SHUM01. Next base: position 9,161 of record CAMBEY010000059.1, on the reverse strand, counting down.
CCAACGCCGAATTCTTCGGCTGCGCCGGTCCGCGGCTGCAGGCCTCCGGCTGCCAACCCATCGTGGATGCCGGCACCATCACCATGGTCGGACTGGTTGAGGTGATTCCCGGATTGCCCCGCGCGTGGTGTGCGTTGCGTGATTTAAAGCGGGCCATCCGCGAGCGCCGTCCGCAGCTTGCCATATTGATCGACTTCCCGGATTTCAATCTTCGCCTGGCAAATGAGCTGAAAAAATGCGGAGTGCCGGTACTGTATTTCGTGGCGCCACAAGTGTGGGCTTGGCGCAAAGGGAGGCTGAAGGCTATCCGCCGCGACGTGGATCGCCTGCTTTGCCTGTTCCCATTTGAAGAGGAATTTTTCAGGAAGGCTGGAGTAAACGCGGAATTTGTTGGTCATCCGCTGGCCCGCCGCGCGCAGCCCACGCAGACACCCGAAGAATTTCGCGGAAAGTTGGGCATTGCCGCCGACCAAAGCATCGTCGCGCTATTGCCCGGTAGCCGCCGCAAGGAAGTGCAGCTCAACCTGCCTCCCATGCTTGATGCCGTCCGATTGCTCGCCGCCAAGCGGTCATGTGCGTTTGTCCTGCCGGCAGCCCCCATATTGCCCGGAAACTGGTTGCGCAATCAGCTCGGGAGCCTGTCCGGGCAAGTCCGCATTGTCGAGAATATGTTTTACGATGCGGTAGGGCACGCGCAGGCCGCCATTGTGGCCAGCGGAACGGCCTCCACGGAGACCGCTATTCTGGGCACGCCCATGGCCATCGTCTATCGGGTGAGCGGGCTGAGCTGGTGGTTGGGCCGGCGGTTGGTAAAAGTGCCTTTTTTCAGCATCGTCAATCTGGTAGCCGGTCGCGAGGTCATTCGCGAGTTCATTCAAGATCAATTTACCGGGACTGCGGTGGCGGCGGAGATCACCCGGATATTGGATGATCCATCGGCCAGGGTGAAGATGCAGGCGGACTTGAAGGAAGTAACCCGGCGGCTGCGCCGATCATCGATAGAGTCTGGTATAGAATCGGGTATAGAGGCCGACGGTATGGTGGTGGATGTTGCCGTTGGCGGGCAGGAAATCGACGATCCCATACAACGGGCGGCGGCAGTTGCTGAATCTATGTTATTGAGGCTCGTTGCCGATTGAATGCCGAACAGGGACTGAATCGGGGAATCAGCAGGCCTTTTCAAGGGCTGGCCGAGGCTTGGTTGGTGATACGATAGCAAGCGAAATCATCCGTCGGGAACTCCGGCCCGACCAGTATATTAAAGGGCAAATATGAGTGGGGGATTTATGCCAGGACGATTGCTTTTAGGGCTGCTCCTGTTGTGCCCGCCGATGTTCGTGGTTCACGGGCATTCCCAGTATCGTGAGGATCCGGACACGCAATCTGGAGCCATGCTGGCCGAGGACTACTCGGACGATCTGGTGGCGCAGCAGGAACCGGTGGAGGTTCAGCATTACCTCATCGACGCCGAGCTGAAACCCGCCACGCACGAAATTGTTGCCAAGGCTCAGATGCGCATCATCGCGCGGCAGAGCAGCAATCGTGTAATCTTCGAGCTGAACGGCAATCTCTTTCCCAAGCGGATACTCGATGACCAGGGCAAGGACCTCTCCAGCCGTCGCGTCGGCGATGGCCTGAAGCTGGAGGTAACGCTTCCGCGTGCGCTCAACAAGGATCAAACCACCACTCTCACCATCGAGTATGAAGGCGCGTTGCTGGATGCCGAGAATTCCCCGGTGGATGGCGTGCAGCTTGCCTATATTGGCGAGGACACCTCGTATCTTTTCTATCCCGCGCGCTGGTTCCCCGTGATGGGTTACACCACGAATCGGTATACCGCCGATCTGCGTGTTACCGTCCCGGTGGAGTATCAGGTGATCTCCGGCGGTCGGCCCGGAACACCGGGCGCTGTTGCGCAGGGCAGTCAGCAGTTCGCATTTGTATTTGATAAGCCGACATTTGCCGGCAGCATTGGAGTGGTTCGTCAGCAACCGAATCAGCCACAGACGGCCAGCGCCAGCGGCATTCGCGCCAAAGTTTATTTCTCCCCCGAAAAGCAAGCTTACGCGCTGAACTACGGCGAGACCGCCGCCAAGATGGTCAGCTACTTCAGCGCCAAGTTCGGTCCGCCGCCAGTGGCTGACATTTCGATTGTCGAAATCGGCGACGCTTCGCTCGGGGGGTACGCCGCGCCGGAAGTGATCTTCCTTTCCACGCGCGCCATTGGTACCGAAGTGAATATCCGCTTGCTCGCGCAGGAAGTTTCTCAGCAGTGGTGGCGCGGACTGGTCAGCCCGGCCACGCGCGCCGATCTGTGGCTCGATCACGGGCTGGCCACTTACTCCGAGGCGCTCTATCTCGAAAGCCTCGGTGGCAAGCAGGCCCTGGAGGACCGCATTCACGAAATGTCCATCGAGGCGCTGACGCATGACACCATCCCCGTTCGCGCCGCCGGCCGCTTGCAGGAATACTCGCCCGCTTATAAGTCGCTGCTCTATGACAAACCGGGCTACGTGATGCACATGCTGCGCTGGGTGGTGGGCGACGAGAACTTTTTTGCGGGTCTGCAGAAACTTACCCAGGCCTACGCATTTGAATCGGTCTCCACCGACGCCTTTAAAAACGTGATGGAAGAAGTGAGCGGCCAGAAGCTCGAAGGATTCTTCATGCAGTGGCTCTCCTCCACCGGAGCGAGCGACTTCACGCTCGACTACACCATCTACCGCCTCAAGACGGGTTACCGCATCGCCGGCACCGTCAGCCAGGATCAGGACTTGTTCTCCATGCCCGTCGAGATCACCATTCAGACGGCCAATGATCCGGTAACGCAGCGCGTCCAGGTAACCGGGAAGTCCTCCGAGTTTTCCATCACCAGCGCGGTGCGGCCTGTCAACATTGTGGTTGATCCCAACAACCGCGTGCTGAAGTACAACAATGAGATTCGTGTCCGCGTGGCCATCGCGCGCGGCGAGCAGGCCGTGCAGCAGCGCGAATATCCGCAGGCGCTGGAGGAATATCAGAAGGCGCTCGACGTCAACAAGCTCAGTTCGCTCGCGCAGTATCGCGTGGGCGAGGTGTTCTATCAACTGCGCAACTACCAGTCCGCCGCTAACGCCTTCCGCGCCGCGCTGAATGGCGACCTCGCCCCGGAATGGACCGAGGTCTGGAGCCACCTCAATCTCGGCAAGATATTCGACATCACCGGTCAGCGCGACCGCGCCGTCAATGAGTATCAGCAAGCCATCCGCACCAAGGACAACACCCAGGGCGCGCTCGACCTGGCCAACCAATACCTCAAAACTCCTTACGAGCGCGTCAGCGCGACAGCCGAAGGCGGCGCGTAAGCCGTTTAACAGAGCCGCGACCGGAAGGGAGCGGTCCTGCAACGGTTACTGACCATCGTTGAACGCGACCGCTCCCTCTCGGTCGCGGCTCTGTTCGCCTCTTGCAATTCTGATTGTTTACAACTTTCCAATGGTATAATCTGGCGCGAATCGCAACTTCAATTTGTGCACGAGTTTGTTGGGCCATTTAGGCCTGTTATAGAAGAGAGGTATTCAATGGGTATGTCGATGACCAGGCGATTTGCTTTGATTGCCGTGTTGTTTGTATCTGCCGCGCTGATTGTTCTATGCCCCGGGTATCAGGTGAATGCCCAGGACTCTTCCCGTCAGGGACCGGCGAAGCGGCAGTTGCCTCCTGATGTCTATCCGGATTCTCGCTTCCGCCTGCCGCTGCCCAAGCGCGAAGAGTTGGACGAGGCTGGCCAACGCGTCTACGATGCGACCATGTCCGGCGCGCGCCAAACCCTCGCTGGCTTGCAGGGTCCCTCCGGCATCCGTCTCTATAGCGGCAAGCTTTCCGAGGCCATGAGCGGCGTCAATAATTATGTCCGCCGCGAAACGGGCCTCGATCCCAAGCTTACCGAGTTGGCCATACTGGTTACGGCGAAGGAGATGGAGAGCCAGTTCGAGTGGACCCAACACGAGATCGAAGGCCGGCGCGTCGGCCTCAGCCCCACGGCGATTGACATCGTGAAGTTCGCCAAGCCCGTCGCCGGACTCGGCGAGCAGGAGACCATCATCATTCAGTTTGGACGCGAGTTGATGGGCAAGCGCAAGGTCTCTCCGGCTACATTTGCCAGCGCGCTAAAGTCATTCGGCAAAAAAGGCTTGGTGGACCTGACCGCGCTGATGGGCAGTTACGCCTCGACATCCTTGCTGCTGACCGCGTTCGATATGCAATTGCCGCTCGACCAGGATCATCTGTTGCCAGTGAAATAATCAGAGCCTCGACCGCCAGGGAGGGGGCACGTTTAACGGTAAGTGATAATCATTCAGCGTGCTCCCTTCCTGGCGGTCGGGGCTCTGATCGCAACACAATATTGCGAAACTTTGTGGAGGGAATCATGAATCGTATGCCATTCAGGACAAGAACCCGCGCTAATGCGATTGCCGCAACGCTCGTGTTTGCTGCTGCAGCGCTCGTCGCGCCCCTGGTCGCGCCGAAGATTGTCGTCGCGCAACAGAACACTGGCTCGAGCGGTAATGCACCGTCCGCGTTGGCGCCTGATATTGATCCAGTCTCGCGGATGCGCTTGCCAGTGGTGAAGCGAGCCGATCTGGATGACCACGGCAAGATGGTCTTCGACAAGACCACCGACACGCCGAATGAGCCGGACAAGCCGGTTACCGGGCCGAGCGGGATTCGCATGTATTCTCCGCTGGTGGCCGAGCATCTGAATATCGTCAATCAATATCTGCGCAGGATTCCCAACCTGCGTCTGGCCGAGCTGGCCATCTGCAATGCGGCGCGCGAGGCCAATAGTCCCTACGAGTGGTCCGCGCACGAGACCGCCGCGCAGAAGGCCGGAGTCGAGCAGGAGATCATCGACATCGTGAAGTTTCGCAAACCGTTGCCTGCGGTGGGTTTCGTGAAGGGACTGGGCGAAAAGGAACACGCCATCATCGCGCTGGCGCGGGAGATGCTGCGCTCGCCCAACCGGGTCAGCTCGAAAACTTTCGCCACCGCGAAAGCGCAGTTCGGCGCGAAGAATCTCGTCGAGATTGTGTCGCTGATGGCTCACTATTCGGCGACGGCGTTCCTGCTGAACACGTTTGACATTCAGCCCAACCCGTCACCGAACTCACCACTGACCGTGCCGTAGCTTTCGCTGAAAGCCATTTTAATTGTCATTCCGAGCGTAGCGAGGAATGACAACTGAATAAAGGTTTTACCCTTAACTGCCGGGTTGCTGCATATGGTTTACATACGTTTGCGCAACTGAAGCACCTGAAACGTGCTGCCCATGCCCTCGGGCAGGATCAACGTCTTCAGCTGCCGCGCGCGTTGCTGGAGCTCTTTGTCATCCGTGCAATCGGAGAGTACGTCGGCGAACTGATCGGACTCACCCACTGCCATCAGGAATCTGGACTGCGTGCGCAGACGCACATCCGCAGCGGTCCTGCCATCGGCCTGCTTCGCTAAAGTTTCCAGGAATAGATCGAAGTTGACGTGCGCGGTCAGGTCCTGATCGCCGGGGCTGGCCAGCAGATCCACCACGGCGCGATGCTCGCGGTACCCCATCGCGCTGCCCTCGCGGAAGCGTCCCATCTGCCACTCATCGAGTGTGTAACCGTAGTCCACCACCAGCATCTCGCCACGAACCAGCGCGTGGTCCAGCCGTTTTGCCCAGGCGCTTGATGCCGGAGAAATTTCTGCCTGCCAGCCATCCTCGCGCGCGCCGGGCGGAATCTCCGGATCAAACCGTTTCTCCGCCTCCGCAATCAATGTCGGCGCGGAAGGCCCGCGTTCAAACCAGGCAAGCGCATCACCGTTCAGGCCAACGCAGCGCTCCATCCATCGGCCATCGTGCCACACCAAAATGTGCACCGGCAGCGCGTCGAAAAATTCATGGGCGAAGATGCAACCCGTGATGGCCGTGTCGTCAGGCAGGTCGTGTTCCACGCGAACCTGTGCCCCCGTTGCCACGAGCGCCTGCTGCAACGAGTCGCGCAGCCGCGGACTCTGCTCGATGGCGAGGTAGTGCACCGCAGATGCAAATTCCGGGAAGCGGCGCGCGATCCACGGCAGCAATTCGCGCGCGAACTGCCCGTCGCCGGGACCGAGTTCGACGAGATCAAATCGCTCCGGCTTGCCGAGCGCATCCCACACCGACTCGAAGTGCCGCGCCAGGATGCGCGCGAACACTGGACCCATGTGCATGTTGGTGTAGAAGTCGCCCTGCTTGCCTAGCTTCACTCGCTCCGAGTTGTAGTAGCCGTGCTGCGGGTGGTAGAGGCACAGCTCCATGAAGCGCGCGAATGTGACGGCACCGCCCGCCGCGCGAATCTCGTCGCGCAGAGTCGGCAGCATTGGCAAGTCAATATTCATGGGAGTTGAGGGCGCTGATCGGAGCTAGCCGTGAATATCCTGCGGCGTGCGAATGAACATTTCCATTAGGTAATCGTGCATGCAGTTGTAAAGCTGCCGCTGAAAGGTCCACTCGAACTGCGGATGATCCAGATCACGTGGATGCATCTCGAACAAGTACGTGTGCAGCTTGAGGTCTTCTTTCGTGCAGTCGATGGTTACTTCCACCGAGCCATTCTTCTCGCGGCAACCCAACCGGAACAGCGGATGGTCATACTTGGCCAACTCGTGTTCGACGCGCTGAATGCCGGTCATGGGAACCTTTACTCGCCCGTGTAAGTGGGCTTGCGCTTTTCCAGGAAGGCGGTCATGCCTTCGTGCTTATCTTTCGACTCAAACAGAATCGCCTGCGCCACTGATTCAAACAGCAGGCCCGAATCCATCGGCATGCGCGCGGACTGATTCAGCGCGATTTTTGCGAGACGCACCGCCAGCGGCGCCCGCGCCAGAATTTTTTTCGCGATTTCCCGCGCCGTGTCCATCAACTGCGCGATGGGCACCACCTTGCTGACCAGCCCCACCCGATACGCTTCCTGCGCGTCATAGATATCGCCCGTCAGCACCCACAGCTTGGCGTGCGACATGCCGATCAAACGCGGCAGACGCTGCGTGCCGCCACCCGCCGGGATGATGCCGAGGCTCGCTTCCGGCAAGCCGAACTTGGCATTCTCGCTGGCCACGCGGATATCCGCGCAAAGCGCAAATTCGCAGCCGCCGCCCAGCGCAAAGCCATTCACCGCCGCAATCACGGGCCAGGCGAAATTCTCAATGCGCGTGAAGAGTGTGCCGTTGATCGACTCCAGCGCTTCTTTCTTTTTTCGTGCGCGCAACGCGGCGATGTCCGCGCCGGAGACGTAGGCCTTATCGCCCGCCCCAGTCAGGATCAGCACGCCCGTCTGGTTCTGGTCGAGCGTGTCGAGCGCCTGATGAATCTCCTGCACGGTCAAAGTGTCCAGCGCGTTGCGCGCTTCCGGGCGGTCCACGGTGAGGGTCCACAGCGCGCCGTCCTGCTCCAATCGAATATTCTTCCAGGCCACTTGAATCACCCCACTCAAAAATTTCACCACAGAGGACACGGAGGTACGCAGAGTAAAAGCAGAGAACAAGTCGGGGTGTTTACTCTGTGTACCTCTGTGTCCTCTGTGGTGAAAGCTCTTATTTCTTCTCGGACGGATAATCGTAAACGCCGCGCCCCACTTTGCGCCCCAGCCGTCCCGCCTTCACGTATTGCAGAAACAGCGGCGCGGGACGAAACTTGTCGCCCAGCGTCTTATACAGATAATCCAGAATGTGCGCGCGCGTATCGAGGCCCACCAGATCGATCATCTCGAACGGGCCCATCGGGTGATTCAATCCCAGCTTGATGGCCTTGTCAATGTCAGCGGCGGACGCCACGCCAGCCTCCAGCATGTGAAACGCCTCGTTGCCGATGATCGCGTTGATGCGGCTGGTGATCATGCCGGGCGATTCCTTGATGACCACCACTTCCTTGCCCATCTGCACGCCGACTTCGGTGGCGATCTGCACAGCCTCTGCGGAAGTCTCCAGACCCTTGACGAGTTCCAGCAGCTTCATCTTATGCACGGGATTGAAGAAGTGCATGCCCAGAAAATTCGGCGCGCGCTTGGTGATGGCGGCCATCTCCGTGATGCTCAGCGACGAGGTGTTCGATGCGAACAAAGTATGCGCGGGGCAGGCCTTGTCGAGCCGCGTGAAGGTGTCAAACTTGAGCTTCATGTCCTCCGGCACGGCCTCGATCACCACATCGGCGGCGGCGCCCGCTTTCTCGATGTCCGTCCCAGTAGAAAGATTCGCCAGCGTCTTCTCGCGCACTTCCGCCGACAGTTTGCCGAGCGACACGCCCTTCTCCGTCTCGGCGCGGATATTGTCCATGGCCTTGGCCAGGATGGCCTCCGAGATATCCACCATGATGGTCTTATAGCCGCCCTGCGCGGCCACCTGCGCGATCCCCCGGCCCATCAGCCCGGACCCGATCACCGTAATATTACGAATCGTCATAGAACCTCACCTATCTGAAGCCACCTGAGTTGTACTGCTAAGGCTCGTAAGGAGCCTACATCTTCAAATTAAATCACAATTGATGGATTGATTGCACTCCGGACAAGCTTCAAGAGGTCGAAATCACGTAGCAAACCCCGTATACTTGAGTGTAGCTTTTCGCAGCCGAGGATTGTAAATGTCAGGACTGATTGGAATGCCTTCCGGTTATTGAGTCGATCTTCTTGAGCAACAACTTGGGGCCAACTGGGCCGCGATTCGAAAAGCCCGCGAGTTGACTAAGGAGCGCCGCGCTGTTTTGCAGACCGCCTTTGATGGCAAGATTCCCGCCGATACTACTCTCGTTGTGTTTGGTTCGATTGCTCGCGAAGAGGCCACATCCAAAAGTGACCTCGACTGGATTCTTCTTGTTGACGGGCAGGCAACCCCTGAGCACTCAACACTCCGACATACTATCGCGGAAGTAATGCAAGAACTAAAACATTTAGAGCCTTGGAAGGCCGGCCCATTTGGTCGTATGGTTGGCAGCCACGATATTGTTCATGAAATAGGCGGCGAGGACGACACGAATGCCAATACAACGCGTAGAGTTTTTCGAGACACGCGACGTCCGTGACACTCACTCGTGTATGAATTGTCGACATAAATTTCGGTGATCGATGCGATGTCGTGACCATGATTCCAGTTGTATGTGAAACGATCTTGAATGC
>CAMBEY010000058.1 GCA_945865705.1 Candidatus Sulfopaludibacter sp. SbA3 | reverse complement strand
GAGCGCAGCGAAGGATCTGCTTTGCATTCGGCAACGAACAAAAACAGATCCTTCGCTGCGCTCAGGATGACACCTGAAGAACCGTTATGACACCTGCAATAAATCCTAGCCTCCGCCTTCTCCGACCATCTGGTCTTCAATGCTGCGTTGCGGGCGGCGGGCCTTCAGTTCCTTGAAGGTGCTGACGATGGCGCCGGTGGGCCGCAGATTATTTTCTGCGGCGAAGTCGGTATGGACGAAAACCATCTTGCCGTTGAAGATGGTCAACATGGCCTGAATCTCGCTGACCTGTTCGTCGGGAATGGTCAAATAATCCTTGTCAATCACCACGATATCAGCCAGTTTGCCCACTTCGAGCGTGCCGATTTTTTCCGGCTTCAGCAGATACTCCGACGCCCAACTGGTGATCGAGCGCAGCGTCTCCTCTTTATTCAACTTCTCCTGCGGACCATAGACCTTGCCATTCTCGGCCTTGCGCGTCAGGAAAAGTTCCAGGTCCTCCCAGGCGTAAGTGTCGCGGTCGGCTTCATAGACCACACGCGCTCCGGCCTTGATCAGGCTCTTGGCCGGAACCACGAAGGTGTTGGCGACCTGCGCGCCATAGGAACTCTCCGCGAACGGAGCGACATCCTGAATGTACTTCGGCGCGCAACTGAACATCACGCCCAGCCGCGCGGCGCGCGCGAAGTCCTTGGGATCGACCATGGTGCAGTGGTCGAAGCTCCAGTTCTTGGTGGCGTCCTTGCCTTTCTGCGCCTGGATGCGCTCGATCATGCTGAGCAGGTTGGCCACCGAGCGGTCGCCGGCGACGTGATCGTTGGCCAGCCGGAGATTGTAATTGGGCATAGCCATGATCCAGTCCTGGAAATAATTTCCAGCGATGTTGGCGGGCCGCTTGCTCCCTCCGCGATACTCGTTGTCGGTGTGGCACTGACCCACGGGGAACCAATCGTCGATGGCGCCGAAGGCCTTGGTGCGTTTCTGATTGGTGCAGGCGCGCGTGCTGGCGCCGTCCACCGAGGAGGGCGAGACGGAGACTACCCAGTTCATGTCCGTGCCCGAGCCCATCTGGCCGGCAAACTGCTTCATGTCGGCCATGTCCTCGACGCTGCCGAAGAAATCCCAGCCATGCCCATAGCCCAGACGAACAGGCTGCGTGCCCGCTTTCTCGAGCAGCTTGTAGGCGTCCGTGCCGTTGACGCGCATCTTAGTGGAGATGGTGGTGTGGCCCTGCGCGCTCAGCTCTTCCAGCCGGCTCAGCGTGCCCGGAGCCATCTCTTCCGGAGTAAGCTTGGGCGCGTACAGATTCAGCATCAGGCGCGTGGCCGGCGGCTCGAGGTGCCCATCGGGCTGACCGCCCTGGTCGATCCAGAAGCGTCCATACTTCTTGATGAAGTTGCCGTGCTTGGCCCACAGAATTTCGATAGCGCGGCTGTTGACGAACATGGCGTTCTCGTCGGGCACGCCCATGGTGAACATGGCCGGGTTTTCGGGCAGAACTTTGTCGAGATCGTAGCGGGTCATGTCGTCATAGAGAATCTTGGCATGCGCCGTCTTGGCTCCAATGTCCCCGGTCAGCCCGGCGAACGAAAGTTGATTGGAGAAAGCAATCCATTCGCCCTTGGGAATCTTGTAGCGCGACAGGATGCCGCGAATCTGATTGAGCACGTCTTCCTTGGTCTTCACGCCGCGCCAGTCCACTACGAAGTTGCGCCGTTTTTCCACCGGCACGACCTTCATGCTGAAGTAGGGGCCGGGGCCAGTAATGTGCAGGTGCGTGTCGATCAGCCCCGGAATCACTGTGCGGCCCTTCAAGTCGATCCTCTGCGTGTTCGGCCCGGCGGAGGCCAGCACCGCTTCATTGGTGCCCACCGCCGATATCTTGTTGCCCGTAACCGCCACCGCCTGGGCGATGGAGAAGCTCTTGTCCACGGTCAACACTTTGCCGTTGTGCAGCACGATGTCAGCCTGCTGCGCCGCGACTTGAGGGACCATCCCCGTTGCCGCGATTAGCGCAAATATCGTCAACATTGTCGCGCTAATGCTTGCCAGTATTCGACGCATCACGTACCTCCCTAAAACGTTAGTATTCCCCAGTTGATCCACCCCGTGAATCCCACAGAAACCCGTATCCGCCACGGGGTATATCACACCACTCTGGATGGAGTCAATTACTTCCGTGGAACGCGCAGCGTCCACCAACGGCGGGCGGCCACCACGGACCACACGGCCTCGACCATCCCAAACGGCCAGGCCCCTTGCAGAAAGCCGTAGACCGAGCCCAGCAGGCAGGCTACCGCGAAGGCCAAAACATACCATGGGCTGCGATTTTCAAGCGCGTAGGTAACCAACATCAACGTTACAGCGAATAAGCCGAATAAGCTCAAAGCGTCCAAATGCATTGATATCTTCCCTTCTCCACAAGCGCAATCCAATCAGTATCCACCCGCGTGGCTGGCCGCGTGGCTTGCACCTTGCAGCGATTTACGATAGCTTCGATAGTTAAGGAGATGCCGCACGGCACCCACAATTTCATGTCCCCTATCCAGAATCAGGCACAACGGAAGCAGCGACTTATACGATCGACTACCGTTATATGTGTCCGGCGCGACGACAAGGTCGTCATGGCCGGTGATGGCCAGGTTACGCTCGGCGACAACGTGATCAAGCATACCGCACGCAAGATTCGCCGCCTATATAACGATCAGATTCTCGCCGGGTTCGCCGGGTCCACCGCCGACGCCTTCGCGCTGTTTTCGCGCTTTGAGACCAAGCTCGAGCAATTCAACGGTATTCTCAGCCGAGCCGCCGTAGAGCTCGCCAAGGATTGGCGCACGGACCGCGCCCTGCGTCATCTGGAAGCCCTGCTGCTGGTGGCCGACGCTAAAAATACCTTCCTGCTGAGCGGCCAGGGCGATATCATTGAACCGGACGATGGCATCGCCGCCATTGGCAGCGGTGGATCAGTGGCCTCCGCCGCAGCCAAGGCGTTGTTGGCCCATACTCAACTGCCGGCACGGCAGATCGCCGAAGAGGCCATGCACATTGCGGGCAGGGTCTGCATCTATACCAACGAAAACGTGACGATTGAAGAACTTTAACTATGAACTCCGACACCATTCCGACTAGCGACATTCCGGCGATCATGCCATCCGGCATCACCGGCGAGTCCGGCCTTGAAGACAATCCCGGGACGGTGGTGGCAGACGTCACACTGGACGAGATGACGCCGCGCGAGATTGTCCGCGAACTCGATAAGTTCGTGGTGGGCCAGCACGCCGCCAAACGTGCTGTGGCCATCGCGCTGCGCAACCGCTTCCGCCGCCAGAAACTCACTCCGGAGCTGGCCGAAGAGGTCATGCCCAAGAACATCATCATGATTGGGCCGACGGGCGTTGGCAAGACGGAGATCGCGCGCCGCCTCGCGCGGCTGGCCGGCTCACCGTTCTTGAAAGTGGAAGCCTCCAAGTTCACGGAGGTCGGCTACGTGGGCCGCGATGTGGAGTCAATGATCCGCGACCTGGTGGAAATTTCCATTGACATGGTGCGCGAAGAAAAGCTCGACGAAGTGGGCGACAAAGCTGAGGCCAACGCCGAGGAGCGCGTGCTCGATCTGCTGCTGCCTCCCATCCCGGTTGAAACCACGGTAATTACCGCCACTGGCGAAACACCGCTTTCCGCCGATAGCGACAGTCATGTCCGCAGCCGCGAGAAGCTGCGCCAGCAATTGCGCGACGGAAAGCTGGACGAACGCATGGTGGAAATTGATGTCCGCGAGCGCAATATGCCCGCCTTCGAGATCATCACCAACGCTGGCATCGAAGAGATGGACATCAACATCAAGGACATGCTACCGGGCTTCTTCGGCCAGAAGACCAAGAAGCGCAAGATGCGCGTCGATGAGGCCTTCGATTATTTGATTCAGGAAGAAGAATCGAAGCTGGTCGATATGGACCAGGTTACCCGTGTCGCCGTGGAGCGCGCTGAGCAGAGCGGCATCATCTTCGTCGATGAGATCGACAAGATCGCCGGTCGCGAGAGCGGGCACGGCCCGGACGTCTCACGCGAAGGCGTGCAGCGCGACATCCTGCCCATCGTGGAAGGCACCACCGTCAACACACGTTACGGGATGATTCGCACCGACCACATCCTGTTCATCGCCGCCGGCGCGTTCCACGTCAGCAAGCCTTCGGACCTGATACCGGAGTTGCAAGGCCGCTTCCCCATTCGCGTTGAGCTGAACTCGCTTACGGTGCATGATTTTGTGCGTATCCTCACGGAGCCGAAGAGCGCGCTCATCAAGCAGTACATCGCCCTGCTCGATACCGAGGGGATCAAGCTGAAGTTCACCGACGAGTCGCTTCAGGAGATCGCACGGTTCGCCGCTCTGGTCAATGAACAAACCGAAAATATCGGCGCGCGCCGCCTGCACACGATCATGGAGCGCCTGCTCGACGAACTCAGCTTTGAAGGACCGGACCTGGCTGAGAAGAATGTCGAGATCGATGTGGCCTACGTCCAAAAGCAGCTTGCCGAAATCGTAAAGAATCAGGACCTGAGCCGCTATATTCTGTAAATCGTAATTTGTTTTTCTTTGTGTTTTTTTCGTTGTCATCCTGAGCGCAGCGAAGGACCTGCTTTTACTGCTGGACCATTTAATCGCTAGCGGCACATTTCAATTCCATTGATTCCCTTGACGCTCACTGCCCACATTTCCAGAGTTTCCATCCTGGCGGCGCTGCTGATCTGCGCCGGCTGCGCGGTTCCCGGCGAGCCGCTGCCGCCGCTGCTGGACATTCCCGCGCCGGTGACTTCATTGACCGCCCAGCAAACCGGCACGGGCATTGATCTCCGTTTCCCGATCCCACAACTCACCACCGAGGGCACCCGACCGCGCCGCATGGAGCGCATTGAGCTATTGGTCGCTTATGCCTCACCCGGCGCGCCTCCACCCGATATGGCCAAGCAGGGCGCGGTCGTCAAGACGTGGACTGCCGGGGAGATTCCTGAAGGGACAGTCGAAATAGGCCATCGCGAATCCGTGAGCGGCGAGCACGCCGGAAACCGGGCCTGGTTTGCGGTGCGAGCAAAAAATCAGCGCGGCGTGGATGCGGGACTATCCAACATCGTGGCCGTCGATGTGGTCAACCTGCCCGCCTCCCCCACCGGCATCATCGCTACCGTAACGGAAACGGCGGTTGTTCTGCGCTGGTCCGCTTCTCCGCATTCAGCGTTTGGCGGCGCCAGCGCAACCGGCGTTGAGTATGAAATTTTCCGTGCCCCGGCGGAGATCAATACGGCCTGGGAAAGCATCGGCAAATCACCCGGCACGACTTACTCGGACAGCACCTTTAGCTTCCGACAGAGCTATCGCTACTCGATACGGGCGATTATCGCTTCCGACGTTTCGACCGCGGTAACCGGGCTGGCGGCTCCCGTTGAGGTCTCGGCGCTCGACCGCTTTTCGCCCGCCGCGCCAGCAAACCTGCGTGCCATCGCGGTTACCGGCGCGGTGGAACTTGCCTGGTCTCCCAATTCGGAAGCTGATCTGGCGGGTTACAATGTGTATCGTGAGCAGCAAGGTGCCGAGCCCACAGCGCCCGCCGAGGCCGCCGCGCCGCGCCGCAAGCTGAATGCCGCATTACTGGACATTCCGCTCTTCCGCGATGAGACCGCCGCTGCGAACCGCGAGTACCGTTACACGGTTACCACCGTGGACGCCGCGGGCAATGAAAGTCCAGTTTCGAATGAGGAGTCTGTCGAGACCGAATGAGCGAGCATAGTTCCCCCGGATGGCAGTGGGCTGCAGGCGTATTCACACTAGCCTTGATCGCCGCAGTGATTCTGTGGCTGCGCAGCAGGCGCAAATCACCCCAGGAAAAAGAGCGGATTCGACGGCTGGCGGTCCATCTGCACGGACGCCTGACCGATGCCGAATTGCTCGATGGCCCGGAAAGCTCTCCCCCCGGTAATCTACTCTATTACACCTATCGGGCATCGGGCGTCGAATATACTGCCGCGCAGGATGTCTCCAGCCTAAACCAGATGATCCACCCGGAGCACTGCCGTCCCGGCAACACCGCCAGCGTGAAATACGACCCCAGAGTGCCCTCTAACTCCATCGTGATCTGTGAGCATTGGAGCGGGTTACGCCCCTCCCGCCAGGGCGGTATCGAGCGAGTCCGATGAATTGATCCCGATCTCTGTAGGGCACCTGAAATAAAGCGGCTCTTCCCACTGGAGCCAATGGCGTTTACAATGCCAGCTTATGCCTCAAGACATCCCCGAGAAGCTAACTCAAAAGCTACCCGACAAACTACCCGACAAACTAAATGAGTTGCGCACGCGCAACGCTGCCGCCGGGACCGGTGGAGGCGCGGAACGTCGCCAGCGTCAGCACCAGGAAGGCAAGCTCTCCGCGCGTGAGCGTGTCGAACTCCTGCTCGACGAGGGCAGCTTCGAAGAGTTCGACCGCCTCGTTACTCATCGCTGCGACGACTTCGGCATGGAGGCCCAACGCGTCCCCGGCGATGGCGTGGTCTGCGGGCACGGACGCATCGACGGACGGACGGTGTTTGTCTTCGCGCAGGACTTCACCGTCTTCGGCGGCTCCATGTCGGAAGCCAACGCCGCCAAAATCTGCAAGGTGATGGATCGCGCCATGGAAGTCGGCGCGCCGGTGATCGGCCTGAATGACTCCGGCGGCGCGCGCATTCAGGAGGGCGTGGTCTCGCTCGCCGGCTATGCGGACATATTTTTGCGCAACACGCTGGCTAGTGGCGCGATCCCGCAGATCTCCGCCATCATGGGACCCTGCGCCGGAGGGGCCGTCTACTCGCCCGCCATCACCGACTTCATCGTCATGGTCGAGAACTCCAGCTACATGTTCATCACCGGCCCGGACGTCATCAAGACGGTAACGCATGAAGAAGTTTCGAAAGACGAACTCGGCGGCCCGCGCACCCATAACTCCATCAGCGGCGTAGCTCACTTCACTTCGCGCGATGACGCTGACTGCCTCGCTTTGATCCGCGAGCTGCTCTCCTTCCTGCCCTCCAACTGCATGGACGACCCGCCGCGCAAGGCCACCAACGACCCCGCCGACCGCGAGGACGCTTCGCTCGACACGCTGATTCCCGCCGAGCCGGATCAGCCCTACGATATTCGTGAAGTCATCACGCGCGTGGTGGACGATGCTTACTTCTTTGAAGTTCAGGAGCTGTTCGCGCAGAACCTCGTGGTGGGTTTCGCACGACTCGCGGGACAATCCGTGGGCATCGTCGCCAACCAGCCCTCGGTGCTGGCCGGCACGCTCGACATCAACGCTTCGGTGAAGGGCGCGCGCTTCGTCCGCTTCTGCGACTGCTTCAACATTCCGCTCATCACCTTTGAAGATGTCCCCGGCTTCCTGCCCGGCACGCAGCAGGAGTACGGAGGCATCATCAAGCACGGCGCGAAACTCCTCTACGCCTTCGCCGAAGCCACGGTGCCCAAGATCACCGTCATCACCCGCAAAGCCTACGGCGGAGCGTATTGCGTGATGGCCTCCAAGCACCTGCGCACCGACGTGAACTACGCCTACCCCACCGCCGAGATTGCGGTGATGGGCGCGGAGGGCGCGGTGAACATTCTGTATCGCCGCGAACTGGCCGCTGCCGCGGACGCGCCTGCGGCGCGTGCAGAAAAGAAGTCCGAGTTCGAGCGCCGCTTCGCCAACCCCTACATCGCCGCCGAGCGCGGCTACGTGGACGAAGTGATCGAGCCGCGCCACACGCGCCGCAAACTAATCGCCTCGCTGCGCATGTTGGCCAACAAGCGCGCTACCACGCCGCCCAAGAAGCACGGCAACATCCCGCTGTGATCGTTACGGAGCGCGGCGACAATATCCACGTGGTTACTGCGTACGATCTCGACGCTGGGCAGAGGCGCGATTATTTTGAGAGGCGAGCGGAAGGAAGTTGACCCATGAATAAGAAATTGGCGGCGATACCGAAGTTCAGGAGCGAGAGCACGGAGGCGGATTGGTGGGCCAGTCCGGCAGGGCGCGCTTTTGTGAAACAAAAATCCGCTGATGCTCGATCTCAAGGAAGCAAAATTGGGGGATCGCGTTTGGTGGCGAGACTAAATAAGAAGAGCAGCGTGCAGATCGCCATCCGCCTGCCGGAAACCGATCTCGCGCAGGCCCGCAAGATCGCGGAACGCAAGGGCATCGGCTACCAGACCCTGCTGAAAATGCTCGTCCGCGAGGGTCTCGTGCGCGAATCCCGCCGCGCCTGAAAAAACGGGATGGAGATGGCAGGTTTGGGAAAAATCGCGCGGTTCAGGCTGGCCCCATTTTCCCCAACAAGCACGCGACAATGCCGCCCAAGAAGCACGGCAACATCCCGCTGTAATTGAGGTAGAATCAGCCTATGAAACTTCATGTAGTAATAGAACAAGACGAAACCGGTTACTACGTTGCGGAAGTTCCGGCGTTGCCGGGATGCCTCTCTCAAGGCAAGACCAGCGAAGAAGCTCTGGCAAACATCAAAGAAGCGATCGAGGGCTGGTTGGAGGTGATGGAGGCCAAGGGGAACGTGGATCAGTCCGCGATAGTCGAGGTTGTCGTTTGACAGGATCGACTCTCCGGCTCTGTTCCGGCAGCGAAGCAGTTCGGAAGCCGCAAAAGCGTTTTCATATTGTTCCTTTACCGTTACAGACGCCACACTTTTTCTTGCCTGACCCAGAGCAGAGTTTACATTCCCTCCAGTCGGTCGCGAGGATGCCTCCGATATCCTTTTCCCCCTTTCCCTTGCAGTTTGGACATGAAACTGAACCCTTGCCATGACATTCCCTGCATGTAGCCATTCTGATGCCTCCTGTCGTAGTTGGCCATGCGCGGCGAGGTTCGCACACGCCTTTGTGCAAAAAAGGCAGTCCCGCGTCCGAATGTTTGAGTGCCTCGCTCTATAAGTTGTCCGCCATGGACAGCGTGGATTCAACGTCATCAGCCGTCTGTCCAACGAATTGAATCACGTCACGCAATGTGTCGGGCGAGAGCACAGCCGGAAGCTTGGCTTCGAACACCAGGAAGAGTTCACCACCGTCAAGAAAGGTCGCCCACGCTCCAAACGGCGCGTCGCGATTCTGAGCCAGCACGAAGTCGATCGCTCGACGGGGCAGGTCGTCACGCGACATATACGCGGCCGAGTAAAGTCTCCTCAGTTCGAGGTCGCCGAACGCCATTGTCGCCGCTTCGACGTATACTTTCTGTGTACGGTCATTTCCCGTCGAAACAAGTATCTGGGCGTCACCAGAGTCGTCGCCTTCGAAAGGAACGCCCGCCGAACGGAGTGCAGAAGCGAGACGATCGTCAAGTACGTTAGTCATCGCGATGAGCCTCCAAGGCTGGGGATGAGAATACTGGATGAGCCGCTGGAACGTCAACTCTTGGCGCTGCGGCCTGCGCAATCAAGAGTGCTGGAGCCAGTGCTGGCTTTCGGCGACGCGTGCTATCGCCGGACTCCGGAACCGTTGCACTCTTGACAGACGTGACCATCCTTCCTCCCGGATCCTTTGCAGACTGGGCACTTCGTTGGTGGCTTCGGTCCTTGTTCCATACCCATGAGCAATCCTCCCTGTCTATTTGAAAAAATGAACCGACAACACACGGAACACAGACGAAATACACACCCAGTTTGAAGACAACAGTGTTGGGCCGTCTACCGCTTCCAAGCAACGACATTTGCCTGACATGCCCACCGTTTAGCAGCTAAAGGTCAAAGTCTTTCTTGTCTGTGGCGAACGATTGGATGCCTTCCATGAGCTTCTTCAGCTCTCGAAGGTTAGTCTCGACAGTCTGCTGTATTTCAGCAAAGCGAATGGGTGTATCCACACGAGAGTAAACTTCCTGTGCTGGTTCTTCAAGGAAGTGGCGAACAAACCGCGACCGCTTGTACCTTGGGGCTGGGTGCTTGCCAGCGTAACTATCGGGATGTGCAGCCGCAGTCTGCTGACCCTCTTCGTAGTCGCTCTCATCTGAGGGGTGTTCATAGACTATGCGGTCGCCAAGACGGTTCTGTGTCATTGTCTCCCTTTCATCTGTGGAGAAGTGGATAGTTACAAAGGCGGATTCATAATCAGCTTCCTTAGTCCCCCCAAACAGCTTCTTAACCACCGGTCGTTTGCGTTCAATCGATACTTTCATAACACCACTCCAGTCATTGGGATTTCCCGTTATTACCACTGTGATCATTTTTGTCGGCTTTGGCCGATTTGTCGTTCAAAGTCTACATTGCAGTATTAAGGGGTGTCAACTGAAAATATCACCCTGCGGTTCGGTGCCCGGCTGCGCGCGTTGCGCAGCAAGCATGGG
The DNA here is from genome assembly GCA_945865705.1 of Candidatus Sulfopaludibacter sp. SbA3. GTDB lineage: Bacteria > Acidobacteriota > Terriglobia > 2-12-FULL-54-10 > 2-12-FULL-54-10 > SHUM01. The sequence goes on along the minus strand of CAMBEY010000058.1, from coordinate 1,968 downwards.
TGGACACAGGTTGAAATGGCTGAGAAGCTGGGAATTGATCGAAGCTACATTTCGGATATGGAAAGGGGTAAAAAGAACGTTTGCCTGCCGACTCTGGAGATTATTGCGCAGGCTGTCGGACTCACCATTTCACAGGTCTTGAAAGGGCTTTGATCCATCCGCAGATAGCCACTGCGAACCATTTTTCTCGCCATGTGTTATTTCCAAATTTACAAACCTAGCTATTCTTTCCGTGCAGCGCTTTAATGCTGCTCGGTTATTATTTGAATAGCATGTTTCACAAAGTTCTGATTGCCAACCGGGGGGAGATTGCGGTGCGCGTGATGCGCGCTTGCCGCGAGATGGGCATTGCTTCGGCGGCGGTGTATTCCGACGTGGATCGGCGGGCGCTGCATGTGTTGAGGGCCGATGAGGCTTACGCCATCGGGGCGGCGCCGGCGGCGGAGAGCTATCTGCGCATCGACAAGATACTCGATGCGGCGCGCCGCGCCGGGGCCGACGCCATTCATCCCGGCTACGGCTTTCTCTCCGAGAATGCTGAGTTCGCGCGGGCCTGCGAGCAGGCGGGGATCACGCTGATTGGGCCGAGCGCGAAGTCCATGGAGATGATGGGCTCGAAGACGCGCGCGCGCGAAGTGGCCATTGCCGCCGGAGTTCCCGTGGTGCCCGGGACGAATGAGCTGCTAGCGAGTGCGGAACACGCGCAGCGCGGCGTCGAAGACGCGAGGCGGATAGCCGCGGAGATTGGGTATCCCGTCATGCTGAAGGCGGCGGCGGGCGGCGGCGGCAAGGGAATGCGGCAGGTGCGCGCGGCGGAGGAGATGGCGGCGGCGCTGCGCGACGCGCAGTCGGAGGCGCTCAATGCCTTCGGCGATTCTGAAGTCTACATCGAGAAGTACATCGAGAGGCCGCGACACATTGAGGTTCAGGTACTCGGCGACCGGCACGGCAATCTGCTGCATCTGGGCGAGCGCGAGTGCAGCATCCAGCGGCGGCATCAGAAGGTGGTGGAGGAATCGCCTTCGCCCTTCGTCGATGCCGCGATGCGCGCGCGCATGGGTGAGGCGGCGGTGCGCGTGGCGCGGGCGGCGGGATATTACAACGCGGGCACGGTCGAGTTTCTGGTTGACCAAGAGCGCAATTTCTACTTCCTAGAGATGAACACGCGCTTGCAGGTGGAGCATCCGGTAACGGAGATGGTCACGGGACTCGATTTGGTGAAGTTACAGATACGCGTGGCGGCTGGAGAGAATCTCGCGAGCATTTTTCACAATGGGCAACCCCTTAACCAGAACGCCATTCAGCTGCGCGGCGCGGCCATCGAGTGCCGCGTGTACGCCGAGGACCCCGACAACTCCTTCTTCCCCTGCCCGGGATTGATTAGTGAGTTGACCACGCCCGCTGGCCCCGGCGTGCGCGATGACTCCGGCGTCTATGCTGGCTGGACCGTGCCGATGGAGTACGACCCGCTGCTATCGAAGCTGATCGCCTGGGGCGGCACGCGCGAAGAGGCCATCGCGCGCATGAGCCGCGCTTTGGACGAATACTACGTTGGAGGAATCAAAACGAATCTGCGGCTATTTGAAAGGATTTTGGCGTTCCCTGATTTTCTATCAGGCAATCTGGATACTAGCCTGATCGAACGCCTGCAGCAGGGCAATCAAGAAGACCATCGCGCGCAGAGCAGGTTGCCTGCTGAATCACTGGATCGTCTGCGTGCCGCAGCCATCGCGGCGACGCTATTCCACCGGCAAGCGAGTCAATCCAGCACATCCGCGCTGCCCACCACTCCAATTGTGGAGTCGGAGCCGCAAAGCCTATGGAAGCTGGAAGGTCGGAAGCAATCGCTTCGTCAGCCAAGGGGTGTCCGCAACCAATGAATAGAGTTGTTTTAAAAATTGATGGTGCCGCACACGCGCTGGAGTTTGATCCCGCTGCGCCGGAGAGGTTCCGTTTGGATGATGCAGC
>CAMBEY010000057.1 GCA_945865705.1 Candidatus Sulfopaludibacter sp. SbA3 | reverse complement strand
TGGCTGCGAGATCAACGACAACCCCTACGCTCCCATCTGCCGCTCGTGTCGATTGTTGCTACAGGAAAAAGGCGACGCCGCACCTGTGAACTTCCTCACTCGTGATTTGCGCTATGTCGAAAAACTGGCAACGCCCGATGTAACCATCGCCGACATGATCGGCGACATGGACCCCATCAAGGCAGCGCGTGGCGGGCATCAGCTCTCCGACGAGCTGACTATTCATTACGGCTTGATGCCTCGCGCCAACCGCGGCATTTTCGCCATCAACGAGCTGCCCGACCTGGCTGGAAAAATTCAGGTGGGCCTGTTCAACATCATGCAGGAAGGCGACGTGCAGATTAAGGGTTACCCAGTGCGCCTGCCCCTCGACATCATGATCGTCTTTACCGCCAACCCGGAGGACTATACTGCGCGCGGCAAGATCATTACGCCACTCAAGGACCGCATCGGAGCCGAGATTCGCACGCACTACCCTGCCACCGCGGAGGAAGGCATTGCCATCACTGCGCAGGAGGCTTGGACCGCCCGCGGCGGGCCGAAGCGTTTGCAGATTCCTACATTCATTCAAGAGATCGTCGAGGAGATCGCATTTCTCGCTCGCGGCGACAAGCGCGTGGATAAGCGCTCGGGAGTGAGTCAGCGCTTGCCTATCAGTTGCATGGAGACGGTCGTCTCGAACGCCGAGCGCCGCGCCATCAGCAATCGTGAGCGCGACGTGGTGCCGCGCGTGTCGGATATCTACGCCGCGCTGCCCGCGCTGACCGGCAAGTTTGAGTTGGAATATGAAGGTGAACTGAAGGGCGCTGATCAAGTCGCGCGCGAGCTGGTGCGCGGCGCGGTTGGCAAGATATTCGACAAATACTTCGCCGATGCCGATCTGCAGCAAATTGTCCAATGGTTCGAGCTGGGCGGCTCATTGAAAGTTCCTGAAGGGGATTCCGCAAACGCCGTAGTCAATGGCCTGCGCAAAATTCAAGGACTGCTGGACAAGGCCACCGCCGCCGGTAAACCAGACAAACCCAATGACGCATGGACCGCCGCCGCTGGCGAGTTTGTGCTGGAGGGATTGCACGCGCACCGCCGCATCGGCCGTAGCGAAGAGCGTGGCTTCACAATGGAATCGCGCAAACAGCAGCCAGCGGGCCGCGATGATATGCGTCAACCGCACCGTCGACAGTTTAATTAAAGGCCTTGGTGGGCGGTAAGTGATAAGTGATGAGTTGATACACACAAATCAATGAAGTCTATTACATATAAAAAGTTTGATCCGTCCGACCTCGACTCACTTGACATGCAGGAGTTAATGGACAAGCTCGCCGAATTTTTTCTACAGAGCGGGTTTCAATCGCCTTATGGCGATGAGTTCGGCGAGGAGGACGGGAACTCACTCGACCAATTGCGTCAGGCCTTGCGGCAGGCGCTCGAGCAATCCGAGGAGTTTGGCGCCGATGAGCAGATGAAGCGGCTCATGGAGGCGTTTCGCGACATGGCGCCTGAACAGCAGCAGGAGATGATCGAGAAGCTGATCGAGCGCATGGAGCAGGAGGGCTACGTCAGCGTAGCCGACCAGCCGCCACAGCAGCAGGCTCAACAGCAGCAAGGCGGTGGTTCCCTTGGAGAAGAAGGCCAAGTACGCTTTGAACTCACGGACAAGGGGCTGGATTTTCTGGGTTTCAAGACGCTGAAGGACTTGCTCGGTTCACTGGGCCGGTCTAGCTTCGGTCGGCATGACACACGCGATCTTGCAACCGGCATCGAGTCCGGCGGATCAACGAAGCCCTATGAGTTCGGCGACACCATCAACATGGATGTGACTGCCACGCTCTCCAGCGCCATCCAGCGCGAGGGTTTGGCGATGCCGCTGAACATCGAATACAAAGACTTGCAAGTCCACCAATCCGAGTACCAAAGTTCCTGCGCCACGGTGCTGCTGCTCGATTGCAGCCACAGCATGATCCTTTACGGTGAAGACCGCTTCACGCCAGCGAAGCGCGTCGCGATGGCTCTGTCGCACCTGATCCGCACGCAGTATCCCGGCGATACGCTGCACCTGGTCCTGTTTCATGACTCGGCGGAGGAGATACCGCTCTCGCAACTCGCGCGCGTGCAGGTAGGGCCGCATTACACGAACACGCGCGAAGGCCTGCGCCTCGCGCAACGCATCCTGAACCGGCAGCAAAAAGATATGCGCCAGATTATTATGATCACCGACGGCAAGCCCTCCGCGCTCACACTTGAAGACGGTCGCATTTACAAGAACGCCTTTGGTCTGGACCCATTCGTTGTAACATCCACACTGGAAGAAGTGAGTAAGTGCAAGCGAGCGGGCATTCTGATCAATACTTTTATGCTGGCGAGCGACGCCGGGCTGGTTCATTTTGTCGAGCAGGTAACGCGCTTGTGTCGCGGCAAAGCCTACTTCACCACGCCGTACACGCTTGGCCAGTACCTATTGCTCGATTATCTGAATAACAAATCGCGCACGATCCACTAAAGAGTCGTTAGTTGGCTTCAACTGCGGCGATCATCTCCGCCATCCTTCCTGAATCGAAATCCTTCATGGCCTGGCGAATCTCCTCTTCAGTATTCATTACAAATGGACCATAGCCGGCGATGGGTTCATCGATCGGCTGTCCGCTCATCACTAAAACGGTGCTCTCCTGTTTGGAGTAAAGCGAGATCAGGCTGCCCGATAGGTCGTCCAGGCGATCAAAAGATGCAAGCTCCGTGGCTGCGACTTCTTCCGCGCCATTCACTTGAACAAGTCCCTTTAATACAAACAGCAGAGTTGTAAAGCCTTCGGGGATGTTCAGCTCAATCTTGTTTCCAGCGCGCAGGCGTAGATCCCAAAGATTCACCGGCGTGAATGTGGCCGCCGGTCCATGGACGCCGCGAAGTTCGCCCGAGATGACTCGCGCGAAGCTGCCATCACTGTTGAGAGCGACGGATGGAATCTGCGTGTCCGTGATTGCCTGATAGTGAGGAGGCGACAGCTTGTCTTGCGAGGGGAGGTTCACCCAGAGCTGGATGACTTCGAATATCCCGCCCTTCTTAGTGAATTCCTGGCTGTGCATCTCCTCATGCAAGAGGCCGCCTGCTGCCGTCATCCACTGGACATCGCCGGGGCCGATCTTGCCGCCGTTTCCGGTGGTGTCACGATGCTCAACCTCTCCTTGATAAACAATCGTTACCGTTTCGAATCCGCGGTGCGGGTGCCAGCCCACGCCGCGCGGCTTTGTGGCGGGCGGGAACTCCACCGGGCCGGCGTAATCCATTAGGAGGAAAGGACTGACATTCATTCCTTGGCTGTGATAGGAGAACACGGTGCGCACGGGGAACCCGTCGCCAACCCAATGCTTGTCTGTACTGCGATGAATCGTCGCAAGTTTTTTCATGGATTCCCCCATATTCGCCATCGAAGCGGCTCCGGTTATTGCGTGAAGAACATTGGATGCGGAAAATTCCGGGAAGGATTCGAGCGATGAGGTGTCCGACAAATACAACAATCCACTAACGCAGGTCCGCGACTACTCGGACTCCTCGTGCCAATGGGTCTTCATCCAATAGGCGCGGCGGGTTTCCTCTTCCTCCCAACTAAGCGGGCCGGGAAAGTTTGCCACGTCCCAGCCTGTTACCAGTGCGGCCGTATTGGGATTCGTGATCTGATGCTCGTCACCGGGCGGCAGCAATGGGGACTTGTCCGCGTCGCGCTCAATGCGGTGTTGTGGAAAGTTCTGATAGAAGACAGTCATCACGCGAACACGGCCCAGCCGGAATACGCGCTGGACTTTATCGAGCTGCTCCTTCGGGAGCCGCGCGGTTAGAGAATCATTGGTAGATGGCGGGGCTGTCGTCGTGAATGTGTCGGGTGGAAAGCTGTTGGCGATCCGCTCGAGAAACCCAGTGCGCTCCGCTTCGCTCAATTCGACAAAGGGTTTTTCGTAATACTCCATCGCGGCGGCGTTGAAGACGTTTAGATCATCGGCTGGTATGCCAGTCAATCCCTTCATCACTTCGTCGGTGATGCCATGGGTTTCCAAACGGCGATAGCCGGCGTAGCCGCTCGCGGTAGGAATGAGCGTGTCGCCGAAAGCGGAAAGTAATTGTTTGCGGTCCACGCCGGGGACTGCGCTGTAGTCAACCGCCGGCCTCGCCACCAGCGCGGTTGCCGAGACTCCCGGCAGAACAACGCTGGCGCCCAAGGCTCCTGCGCTGGTCTCCTTCAGGAATGTTCGTCTGGATATCGACTTGGAATCCATGATCCGCCTTTCTCGTAAGACCGAATTCAACTAGCCGGAAACGAAGTCAATCTATGCTCCGGCGCCTCGTGAAAAGTGTGTTGCTACGATGCGTCGCGCTCCGAATGCGCCCATGATGGCGGCGAATAGTCCTGAGTTCACCGACGCGCGGGGATAGGAACTGGCGTCCACCACGAACAAACCCTTTACCTCATGCGACTCGAAATCACCATTGATGACCGAGTTGCGGCGGTCGCTGCCTGCCCGGCAGGTTCCGTTGGTGTGTCCGCCACCACGGCCCGCGAATGAAGAGGGAAAGCGTGGTGAATACTTCGCGCCCATCTTCTTTGCCAGTTCGATGACCACCTGCTTGGCTTCCTGCATTCTCTTGTCGATGTACGGATCGCCGGGATAGCTCTGGGCTCCGGTGCGCAGATTCACGCGTCCTTTCACGTGCAGCGGCGCACGATTGAAGAGTATGGAGATTGCACCCAGCCGGGTCACGGCCGTGCGCATGAAATCCATGTGCGCCTTGCCGAAGGGCGGAGCAAACTCGCTCAACGCGGAGATGTGTGGATAATTGATGTAGCTGAGTTCCGCAGTAGAGATGCGCACGAAGCCCGTGCCATCGGTGTAATTGGGGTCGCTTAGAAAGAAGCCTAAGCTCGAATTGGTTCCGCGACCAGGCTCTTTGATGGGTTCGGGAAAATAGAGCGGGATGCGGTAGCTGGTGTCGCCATCCAGATTGCGGCCCACATTGTCGTTCTCGACGATCACTCTATCACCCAACTCATCCTTGGGGCCGTAGCCGGAGCGCGCCAGCAGCAACGGGCTGCCCCAGGTCCCGCAGGAGACGATCACTTTTTCTGCGCGCGCTTCCTCCACCACGCCATTCTTTTCGTAAACCACTCCCCTGACCACGCCGCCCGCTCCCTGTTTTTCGATGATGATCTTCTTTACCTCGGCTCTGTCGATCAACTCCACGCCGTTGGCCTCGGCGGTGGGAAGATACCAGAGCGAAGTAGCCTTGGCGTCGTACTTGCAGCCGTGGCTTTCATTGTGAAAACCGCAGTAGATGCAATTCTTGCGCGTGGTGAGCACTGGGACGACGCGGTGTCCCATGGCCTGAGCGCCCTCGCGGAACATGCGCTCACCGCGCGTGTAGGCCTCCTCCGGATCTGCCTCCACGTGGAAGTTGTGCGTGATGTCCTCCACCGCATCGTTCATGTGATCGCGCGACCAGTTGATGCCCATTGACGACCAGTTGGCGTAGTCTTCCGGGAAGGGCAGGTGAACGTGGCAACCCCAGTGCAACGAGCAGCCGCCCACGGCTTTCAACCCAAACTGCCAAGGCCATTCCTCGAGCATCCCGAACTCTTCCCACAGAATTTGCGGGATCATCTTGCGGTTCAGTGGATCGCCGTACCCGGCGCGGGCCTTGCCCTTCAGCACATGCGGGCCAGCCTCGATCATGGCCACGCGCAGCTTATCGCCGGTGCCGGGATGGATGCCCTGTTCGGCGATGCGCGCGGCGGCGATGATGCCGGCCATACCTGCGCCTACTACAATCAGATCAAATTCACGCGTAGCGGCCATCTATGCTTCTCCATGCGATCATCACTTGGGTTGATTACCGCTCATTCGCGGAGTTAATCAACCATCAGATATAGGCGCGCCTAGGCTATCGCGGGCGAGGAGGGAAGTCAAGAATGGGTCTGGACGGAAGGGTCAGGCAGCGGTCAGCATTTCCCGGTGGATTTTTCGATGTGCATCTTAACCGCCTGCTCGATGCGCTCATGAAGAGACGTTGGTACTTCGTAGGCATCGCACCCTCGGTATATTTGAACCGTCTTGCGCGTTGAGTCGATGATGATGTGGCAGTCGGGACAACGCCGCATGTGCGTCTCAATCTCGACGCGAAGGTCGGAGTCCAGTTCGTTATCCAGATAGCTGGACAGTTCTGTCAGCAGTTTCTTGCAGGTACTCATGCGGATTTACCTCGCTCGAAATACTTGTTCAGCTTCTCCCGCAGATGCAGACGGGCGCGCAACAGACGCGACTTCACGGCGGGAACGGAAATCTCCAGCAGGCGAGCAGTCTCCTCGGTGGATATCTGCTCCAGGTCGCGCAGCACCAGCACGGTGCGGAATGCCTCCGGCATGGACTTTAATTGCTGATCCAGAATTTCCCGCAGCTCCTGCTGGGCAAACTTCGATTCGGGATTATCTTCCCATTGGCCGATCTCGCGTGGAATCAGTCCGTCATCCGATTCGAGCGGTTCGTCCAGCGAAATGGTGAACGGCGTGTTGCGACGCTTGCGCAGCTTCATCAACGACTCGTTGACGGCGATGCGCACCAGCCAGGTATAGAACTGCGAACCTTCCTGGAACTGGTCGAGTTTCGTGTAAGCCTTCAGGAACGCTTCTTGCAAGGCATCCTCGGCATCTTCACGATTCCCGGTTATGTGTTGAGTGAGGCGGAATATCTTGCGCTCATGGCGCGAGACCAGTTCGCTGAACGAAGCGACATCACCTTCCTTGGCGCGATGCACCAAGTCGAGGTCGAGCGACTTGAATAGTGGATTTGGCGGTGCTATGTCAGGCGCTGCCATCTGCTCACCGTTGTCTCACACATGCATTTCGCTTGCCGCGCTAAAGACCCGCTATTTGTATAGTGCCTCAAGTGGCTGCGCCTATCAACCATGCGATGACTCCAATTAAGCTCCCGACGGCTAGCATGCGCAGAAAACTGATATTTAGCCATTGCATTGCGATAAGTGAAACTGCAAACCATGCCACTCCAAACCATTCGCCAAAGGGCACCTTGGCCAATGACCAGAAGGAACCGAGCACCGCGCCCACTGCCGCTGGATTGACTGCGCCAAGCGCTGCTTGCAAGTATGGCGACTTCTGCCTGCTCCTGAGGAACACGGCAGCCAGGATGATGAGAAAAAACGAGGGAAGAAATATGGCGGCGGTGGCTACAAAGGCTCCGGCCAATCCCGCCACTTTGTAGCCGATGAAGGTGGCGGTGATGACCACCGGGCCGGGGGTGATTTGGCCCAGCGCCAGCCCGTCAAGAAATTCGCGGTGCGTCAGCCAGCCGAGCCGGGTAACGACTTCCTTTTCGATGAATGGGACAATCACCAGTCCGCCGCCGAAGATCAGCGATCCCACTTTCAGGAAGAACCATCCAAGTTGGCCGAGTAGCGGGAGCGGCAGCAAAATCATCAATGAATTTCCGCCAGACCATCGCTTGCGCAGTGTTTCGGACAAGAGTACGCCCACTACTGCTGACATCGCGAATATAAGCGGGAGGCTAATCGAGAAAGCGCCTACGGCGATGGCGCAAGCCAGGAGAATCACCCGTTGGATCCAACTGGTGGCTGACTGCTGCCCCAGTTTGTAGCAGGAGAGCAGAATCATCGCCAGTACGACAGGTGTGATGCCCCGAAAAACTCCGGCAACGGCAGGCAGCGTGCCGTAGCGAAAGTAGAGGGCGGTCAATCCCAGCAACATGAGAAATGCCGGGAGGATAAATGCCGAGCCGGTGATGGCCGCGCCGCGAAGTCCGCGCAGGTGGTAGCCCAGATAAATGGCGAGCTTGGTCGAGAGCGGTCCGGGAAGAATCTGTGAAAGCGTCAATCCCTCAGCGAATACGGCAGGTGGAATCCAGCGGCGATTCTCCACGACTTCCTGCTGCATCAGCGCCACATGGGCTAGCGGTCCGCCAAATCCCAAGCACCCCATTTTCAAGAAAGTTTTGCCAATCTCGGAATGAGCGACGAGGTCAGTGGCAGGAATCGTGGAATGATCAGCGGATAGATGCTGTTCCATACCAGTCCATTGTATCTGAGTAGAATGTCAACGGAGGCGGGGTGGATATCAAGGCAGAGATTTTTCGTCGATACCATTGGTGCTAGCGATGTGCAACGCGACTGTCAGTCTCCAGCCGTCTAAAAAGAGACGCCGATTCCGCGCTTTGTTTTCTTGCCCACTTCGACGGCAAGATTGCGTGTAACACGGGTACTTACCATCGACTTATGAAGGGTGGTTCCATCACGCGAGGTGTGGAGTTCCACTTGCAACGGTTCATTCGTGTCGGGATCATTTTCGAGAATGAAAAAGCCGCCGCGGACAGAAAGATTTTCTAGGCAAGTGACTTCTTCAAAGACGGTCCCGTCGGGACGGGTGCCCACTACCCGGACGGGGATCTCTAATTGCTGGCGCCGCCCGAGCCGCCGCTCAATCATCTCCTGCGATTTATTCTGCTGTCCCGCGGCGAGATCAATTTCCAGTCCCTCCCAGCTTGCCATTGAATTAGGAAATATCTTGCGTGCCTCGCCCAGGATCGAGTCTACGAACACATCGTTGTGATCAGGATCATGATGGAAAAGTATGAACTGTTTGACGCCGGTTTCCTTCGCAATGTTTACTCCCTCGCGCCAAGTTGAATGTCCCCATCCCCGTTTAAAGTTGGAGTATTCCAGAGGTGTGTACTGAGAATCATAGATAAAGAGGTCTGCTCCCTGCGCAAGCAGTCGAACGTTGCGGTCGTGCTCGGGTGAGCCTGGCTCATTGTCCGTGGCATAGGTTACGACATGCCCATCGTATTCGATCCGAAACCCCAGGCATCCTTGCGGATGATTGAGTGGAAGTGCTGTTACTTTCATGCCATCCAATTCCACCGGGTTCGCATCCATCTCCCTGAAATTTCTGCGGGCCTTCATGATATTCATATTGACAGGAAAATAGGGGTCGGACATCTGTCCTTCGATGACGTTCTGAACGCTTCCAGCGTGGGAAATGAACGAATAGAAGTGAAAGTTGTTTTCCGGGTTGTAGAGCGGTTCAAAGAACGAAATACCCTGAATGTGGTCCCAGTGATAATGAGACAAAAAAATATGGGCCTGAATACTCTTGTGGCCATACTCGTTCAGTAACTGTTTCCCCAGCAGACGGAAGCCGGTGCCGCAATCAAAGACAAAAAGTCTGTCATCCGGCGTGCGAATTTCAATGCAGGGAGTGTTGCCGCCGTAGCGCAGGTTTTCCAGCGCCGACGTGGGTGTGGACCCGCGTACTCCCCAAAAACGCACCTTCATTTTCGTAAGCCCTTCTCATTCCATCAGTTGCGGCCAGCCGTTGCGGAAAGTTCTCCTGCCGTAGTCGCCAGATGGTGCGCTCAATCCAGGAGTGGGAGGTGTGAAACCTGGGTGCGACCGTCAAAAAATTATCACATCCCGCAATCGACTGCCAAGCCTAAAACCCGTGCAGGGGGTTCCTTTCCCGATGCAGCATTGGGGCTTATCGCAAGGCCAGCGCTGGTGCCAGCTCACGATAAATAGCACATAAACCATGAGCGCAAAAACTATGTTAGTCTTAAACGCGGGTTGGGCGAGTGGCGGTTATTGCCATGAATTCCGGCCATTCAAGTTTGCGATTCAATACTTATAAGGACATTCAGCTTGCCAGGCGCTATGCCAGGAACTGTTCCTCCCACAATTATCTTATTCGCGCACGGGTCATCCGTGGCGGAGGCAAACGAAGCGGTCGCGCGCGTGGCTAGGGAACTGGCCGCCCGTTCGCGCTGTCCGGCCATCGCAGCGTTTCTAGAGAAGGCCCATCCCGATTTGGCCAGTGCCATCGCCCAAGCGGTGAGAGCAGGCGCGTTTCGCGTTATCATAGTTCCTTACTTTCTCACTATGGGTATCCACATCAGCAAGGATCTGCCGGAGCTAGCGCGTCAGCAGCAAGCCCTGTTCCCAGGCTTGGATGTTAAGATCGCTTTGCCAATGGAAGGTCATCCGCTGCTGCTGGAAGTCCTGTTGGATCGGATGATCGCCGCCGTCGGCGCGCCAGAAGACACCCCTGAGGATTCCGGGAGCACAGGGAAATCCGCACTCTAGTTCACAAGGGTCATATGCACCGCGCTCTTTCAACCTATCTGTTCCGGCACCAGCTGTTGGGTGCACGTTTGCTCGATGAAATTGTCAGTGCTGGATTTCAGCAAATTGAAATCTACGGCGACCGCGGACACTTCGATTACACCAATCCCAGTCAACTCCGCGAAATCGGGCAGTGGACCGCCAACTCACCCGGCAAGTTGCATTCTTTGCATGCGCCTGTATCACGCGATCCGCGTGGCGCGTCTCCGCACTCCATGGTTTCCATCGCATTTCTTGACCGTCAGCGCCGGCAGGACTCGATGGACGAAATCAAGCGAGCATTGGAAACGGCGGAACTGGCACCCTTTCGCTATTTGATTGTCCACCTTGGTGTGGAGGGCGAAGAGTTCGATCTTCGGAAGTTTGATGCCGCACTGACGAGCCTGGAGCACCTATGCTTGTTCGCCCGGCAGCGCGGCGTCGAGATTCTGCTCGAAAACATCACCAATGAAATATCCACTCCACGGAGGCTGATTCAGTTCTTCGCGCATACACACTTGCGAAACATGAAAGTGTGCCTCGACACTGGTCACGCCCATCTTGACGGTGGCGTTACGGAGGCCATTGAAGTGCTTGGCGGGAATATTGCATGTGCGCATCTCAGCGACAACAACGGCATGATGGATGACCACCAGTTCCCCCCGCTGGGCGTAATTTCCTGGAATGTTGTTCTTCGAGCACTGGCGCAGGCAGCGCCGGATGCGGCCTGGACGATCGAATCGCGGTCAGTGGATTCAGGCGTTGCTCCGCTCGATCAGGCACGCGACGCCTGCGATCAACTGCAACGTATATTTGAAGAGAGCCGCGATGAATCAGGTCAGTGAATCAGCGCCAGACCAAGGAGACTATCAATGAGCGGAGCGGACGCCCCCCGGCCATTTCAGATTGCCGTGGCGATTGAGAATATTTCGCGCTGGGATGGGCAGGAAATAACGCTCTGCGGCTGGCTCTACAACCTTCGCGCTGCGGGCAACAAACTTTTGTTCCCCATCTTTCGCGACGGCACGGGATTGATCCAGGGCGTGGTCGCCAAGAACGCTGTCGCGCCGGAAGTGTTCGAGGCTGCCCGCAATCTCACGCAGGAGTCCTCCGTCATCGTGCGCGGAAAAGTTCGCGCGGATCAGCGCGCGCCGGGCGGATTCGAGTTGGACGTGATTCACGTCGAAGTCGTGCAGGCGGTCTCCCCAGGCGATCCATTTCCCATCACACCGAAAGACCATGGCGTTGATTTTCTGATGCAGCACCGCCATCTCTGGCTCCGCTCGCAGCGCCAGAACGCGATCCTGCGCATTCGCGCCGAGATCGCCAAAGCTTGCCGCGACTGTCTCGATCAGGAAGGCTACCTGCTGATGGACGCGCCTATCCTGACGCCGGCGGCCTGCGAAGGCACCACGACTCTTTTCGAGACGGACTACTTTGAGGAGAAAGCCTATCTCACGCAGTCCGGCCAGCTTTACAGCGAAGCCGCCGCCGCCGCGTTCGGAAAAATCTATTGCTTCGGCCCGACGTTCCGCGCCGAGAAATCCAAGACGCGCCGCCACCTGACCGAGTTCTGGATGGTCGAGCCCGAGGCCGCCTTCGCCACGCTCGACGACATGATGGACTTGGCCGAGCGTTTCCTGGCCTTCATCGTCAATCGCGTGCTCGACAATCGAAAGCACGAGCTGAAAGTCTTGGAGCGCGATGTCGCCAAGCTGGAGCTGATCGTCCCGCCCTTTCCGCGCATCACCTACGACGAAGCTGTTGAAGTGCTGAAGCGCAAGGGCAGCGAGATTCAATGGGGCGGGGATTTCGGCGGGACCGATGAGACGCTCATCAGCGCGGACTACAGCAAGCCGGTGATGATCCATCGCTATCCGTCAGCGATCAAGGCGTTCTACATGGAGCCGGACCCGCAGCGGCCCGAGTTGGCGCTTGCCGTGGACGTGCTGGCCCCGGAGGGCTACGGCGAGATCATCGGCGGCAGCCAGCGCATCTCCAGCTACGACCTGCTCGTCAGCCGCATCAAGGAGCACAACCTGTCGCAGGAAGCCTTCGACTGGTACGTCGATCTGCGGAAATACGGTTCCGTCCCGCACGCCGGTTTCGGCATGGGGCTGGAGCGCGCCGTGGCCTGGATCTGCGGCCTCGAACACGTCCGCGAAACCATTGCC
>CAMBEY010000056.1 GCA_945865705.1 Candidatus Sulfopaludibacter sp. SbA3 | reverse complement strand
CCACGGATACCTTCGCTTTGGACATGTTATCTGGTGGCCTTCTTCAGCTTGCCTGCCCCGGAGGACAGAGGTCTACGGAAGACTCCACTTTTGCCTCCGGATTTTTCCAACAAGCAAATATCGGTAATTGTGATGGACTTGTCAACGGCCTTGCACATATCGTACAAAGTCAGCGCCGCCACGCTCACCGCCGTGAGTGCTTCCATCTCCACTCCCGTGGGCGCTTCGGTGGCCGCCGTTGCCTCGATGCGCACTCCGGTTGGCTTGCCCTTTCGCACGACGCGCACTTGCACGTCTACATGCGTCAGCGGCAGCGGGTGGCAGAGAGGGATCAGCGCGGAAGTCTGCTTGGCCGCGGCAATTCCGGCGATGCGAGCGATCTCCAGGGGATTGCCCTTGGGGTTGCGCGGCAATTGCCGAAGCACCACCGCCGACATCTTCACAAACCCCTGCGCGCGAGCACGCCGCGCCGTGGACTGCTTGCCGGAGACGTCCACCATACGCACCGATCCATCGGCATCAAAGTGAGAGAGTACTGGAGATTTATCTATCTTTCGCAATGTTATCCTCTGCCCCACGTATTTTAAAGCACTCCTCACTCGTCATTGCCTCATCATTACCGAGACCCACTCGCCGGCCTTCAGTTCGCCCGCTTCCTCCGGAATGGCCAGGAAACAGTTCGCGCGGGTTAGGCTGACCACATCGCCGGAACCTTTCCATTCTACCGGACTCACCTCCGGTTCGTAGTAGTTCCCTTCAAGTATTGCAGGAAGAAATCCCGCGAGCCCAGCTTTGCGTTGCAGGTCGCGGGTTAAACGCGCGCGCGTAAAGATGAGAGGAGCGGTCATTTCGCCAGCCAGCAACGCCAGCGCGGGGCGGACGAAGATCTCAAACGTCACCATCGTGGAAAGCGGATTGCCCGGCAAGCCAAAGATGAATGTCCGGCCCACTCTGCCGAATACCAGCGGGCGACCGGGCTGGATATTCACACCGTCAAAATAGAATTCCGCGCCGAGCTGCGCGAGTACCGGCTCGACCAGATCAAACTTGCCTGCCGAGACGCCGCCGCTCAGCAAAAGCACGTCGTACTCAAGACCCCGCTCAATCATTTCGCGCAGACGATCTTCGCGGTCTTCCGCAATGCCCAGCGGCACAGGGATGCCGCCCGCCGCCTGAGTCTGCGCTTGCAACGAATAGCTGTTGCTGTTGCGAATCTCAAAGGGGCCGGGCGCAACATCCAGTTCGACAATCTCATCACCGGTGGGAAGAATCGCCACCGTCGGAGGTTTATATACGCTGATCTCCCGCAACCCCACAGCCGCGATCATGGCAATTTCGGCGTAACCGAGGCGGCGACCGGGAGCGAGAAGCGACTCGCCGCGACTCGCTTCACTGCCCTGCGCAACGACATTCTCTCCAACGACGACCGCCTTGTTGATCAACACATACTCGCCAGCGGCACTGGTCCTCTCGACCATCACCACTGCGTTCGCTCCAGCAGGCAAGGGCGCGCCGGTCATGATCTCGACGCAATCGCCCGCGCCAACCGCACCATCAAATGAAACGCCCGCGCGAGCCTGTCCCCTCAGGCGCAGTTGGGCCGGGGTCGCCGATACATCGGCGGCGTGGACAGCGTAGCCATCGCGAGTGGATCGCGGAAATGGAGGAAGGTCGCGGTCAGCGGAAACGGCCTGGGCGAGCACGCGAGTGCGGGCATTCTGCAAGGGAATTAATTCAGTCTGAAGGGAGGGCTTGGAGCTGCGGACTCGCTCAATGACGAGTTCGCGCGCGGCTTGAAATTTCATGACAGCCATGTGGGGCTTCAGTCCAAAAGAGCCGCGCCTCAGCGGGGCAGTATCTGCTCCAGCCGCGTGCCGGTGCGCACGATGCTCTGGTCGCGCTCCGGACCGGTGGAGATGATCGAGGCCTCGATACCCAGTTCGCCCTCCAGGTAGTCCATGTAGGAGCGCGCCTGCGCGGGCAAGTCTTCGAAGCGAGTAACGCCGAATGTCAAACTCTTCCATCCGGGCAGCGTCTTGTAGATGGGCTTCAAACGCTCCCAGGCCTGAATGGACGCGGGCAATTCATGCACCGTCGCGCCATCGAGCTCGTATGCAGTGCAGACGCGAATTTCGTCGAAGGCATCGAGTACGTCGAGCTTGGTGATAATCAGGCTGCTGAGCCCGTTGATGGCCGCGCTGTAGCGCAGCACCGGCAAATCAATCCAGCCACAGCGCCGTGCGCGTCCCGTTACAGAACCGAATTCATTGCCGCCCTTGCGCAGTGCCTCGCCGATTGGGCCGGTATCCTCGCTGGGGAATGGCCCCGCACCGACGCGCGTAGCGTAAGCCTTAGACACACCCACGGCAGCCGTGATGCTGGTCGGCGGGATGCCTGTGCCGGTGCAAGCGCCGCCGGCAGTGGCGTTGGAGGAAGTAACAAAGGGATAAGTGCCGTGGTCCACATCCAGCAGCGTGCCCTGCGCACCTTCCATCAACACGGACTTGCCCGCCTTGATCTCACGATTAAGCAGTCCGGCGGTGTCGGTGATGAGCGGGCGCAAGCGCTCGCACATGGCCAGATAATCGCTCACGATGGCCTCGCCGTCGATGGTGGCCACACTGCCCATGCCGCGCAGAAGGTTGCGGCGGTCCTCCACCACACGACCCACCAGCGCGCGAAAGTTGGTCGCGTCGAGACTATCGCCCACGCGCACGCCGAGCCGGGCCACCTTGTCCTGATAAGCCGGGCCGATGCCCTTCATCGTGGTGCCGATATGCGTTCGGCCGGGAGCGTTCTCAAGTTCTTGCTCGACCAGGCGGTGATATGGAAATATCAGATGCGCGCGATCACTGACAAACAGGCGGTCGCGAACGGTTACCCCGCGAGCTTCCAACCCGTCAATCTCTTTCAACAACGCGGCGGGATCAACGACAACTCCGTTGCCGATCACGGCTCTTTTTCCAGGCCGCAGAATGCCGGACGGGACCAGTTGCAGGACAAACTTCTCCGCGCCGATGGCCATGGTATGGCCGGCGTTATGTCCGCCGGAGTAGCGCGCGACAATGTCGAAGCGGTTGGCCAGATAGTCGACGATCTTGCCCTTGCCTTCATCGCCCCACTGCGCGCCGATAATGATGACTGTGCTCATATATTCCTGTTCACAAAAATCAAGGCTGCCGCGGCAGCCTTCCAAGCCAATGCTAAACTGCTTTCACGCCCGTTACAACATATAAAAGCCACAGCACAAAACGCACACGAATGCACCTCATTGGCGCATCCGCGTGGGTTATTTCGGTATGGGTGGGCGAATTCGCGGAAGAAACTCATCCGCAATTCATGGAAACTTTACAGGTTCTGCTTGATCAGACTCTCGATCGCTTCGCGGCCTTGCGCGCCGACAATCTGTCCGCGCACCTCGCCGTCCTTGAATAACAGCAGCGTCGGAATGCTTCGGATGCCATACTTGCCCGGCACCGCCTGATTCTCATCCACGTTCATTTTGGCTACCACGGCTTTGCCGATGTAGTCTCCCGCGATCGCCTCCACAGTGGGCGCAATCATGCGGCAGGGACCGCACCAGGCCGCCCAGAAATCCACCAGAACAGGCTGGGAAGATTTCAGGACCTCCGCGTCGAAATTCTGATCCGTTACTTCCAGAACATTTGCGGACATGTTCAACTTCCTCCTCGTCAATGCCTTACCGCTGCTGCACGCGCCCAGCAGGGCTGTGCGTCCTGCAATTGGATGCGCGGTGTAAATCGTTTGATGCAACTAATTATTGTACCGCAGATTTGATTGGGCTTACAGTGCCGTCACGGAGCCACGCGCGTCAGCAAGTGGACACGTCGGCGCGGGCATGATGTTCATTCGTCGAGGCTCGGGCAAGTTTTGCCCGTTTCTTGCCTTCGGGCGTGTCCGCTTGCTGGCGCGCGCGGCTCTGTGACCGCGATGGCGATTTGCCTACATTTCGCGGTAAAGCGTCTCATAGGCTTCCGCTGAGCGCGCCCATGAGAAGTCTTTTTTCATGCCGTTCAACATGATCTGCTTCCACCGTTCGGGATTTCGAAACAGTAACATGGCGCGCCGCACCGCCTCCAGCATGGCTGTGCCGGTGTATTTGGTAAAGCGGAACCCGGTGCCCTCGCCAGTCGCAGGATCATAGTCCTCCACCGTGTCCGAGAGGCCGCCAACGTCCCGTACCACAGGCACAGTGCCGTAGCGCAGGCTGTAAATCTGATTCAGTCCGCACGGCTCGTAATGCGACGGCATGAGGAACATATCCGCACCGGCCTCCACCTTATGCGCCAGCGCGTCGTCATAGACTATTCGAACTCCAACTCGGTCGGGATAGTCGCGCGCCAGCGTGCGGAACAACGCTTCGTACTCTGGTTCTCCCGTGCCGAGTACGGCCAACCGCAGATTTTCCTTCATCAACAACGGAGCTACTTCCGCAATCAGGTCTGAGCCTTTTTGCCGAGTCAGCCTGGAAACGATGCCAAATAGCGGAGCATGGACATCGGTCTCCGGAAATCCGAACTCGCGCAGCAGATCGCGTTTGCACTCGGCCTTGCCTGAAAGATTCTTCTTTCTATATTTAGCGGCGATGAACCGGTCGCGGGCCGGGTCCCACTCCTTGTAATCCGCGCCGTTCAGGATTCCATGCACCTGGCCCGCGCGCGCGGCGAGTACGCCGTCGAGGCCGCAGCCGAACTCCGGCGTCTGAATCTCGCTGGCGTATGTCGGGCTGACCGTGCTGATGGAGTCAGCATAGATCAGCGCGCCTTTCAGAAAACTCACGCTCCCATAGAACTCCAACCCATCGATGCGGGACAAGTCCAAGCTCAGTCCGGCTCGCAGCAACGCATCTGGTGGAAACAATCCCTGAAAGGCGAGATTGTGAATGGTCAGTAAAGTCCGCGTATTAGACAACTCGGGGTCGTCAACGTAGTCTGTGCGGAGCAGCACGGGGACGAGTCCCGCCTGCCAGTCGTGGCAATGAATCACATCGGCTGGAAAGATCGACTTGGCTACTTCCAGCACCGCGCGCGAAAACAGGCTGAAGCGCTCTGGATTGTCGGGGTAATCCTTGCCGCCTGCTCCCACATAGAGTGATTCGCGGTCAAAGTATGGCGGATAATCGACGAATATCCAGCGCACCGAGCCGCTCTTCAGTGCGCGCCGCGGAGCCTCCAATATACGGAAAGTGTGCTGATGCGCGCCAAGCGTGACGGTTACGCCCGAAACCAGCTCCTTGAATGTTTTGCTTTGCGTTGACCGGTGTCGCGGCAGCACCACGGCAACTTCCACGCCGCGCGCAGCCAGCGCCTGAGGTAGCGCGCCGATCACGTCGGCCAGCCCACCCGTCTTCGAAAACGGCACGCCCTCGGAGGCGGCGAAGAGCACGCGTAGCGGCGCTCCGGAATTGGGTTTGACCATCGTACCCTCTCGCATCAATCTGGGCCTGCGTCTTATGCCTGCCTAAATGGCCACAGTACTGAACGCTCTTGCGCACTGTCAAGCATTGGGCGCGGCGGAAGTTCTCGGGTACAACAGGTTTCGCCCATGCCGTACCTCGTGTTATTATTTTCTTCCGCACGAAACTCTTTGCAGCCCTCATAGCGCGCCCCGATTTTACGCAATATGGGCTAGGGCGCTAAAGCAACCTTCGTGTGGTTGATTCATCCGTTGATCCATCATGCGTGGCAATCCTACTGAGAGGTAATACCGTGTCAGAAAAGGCAGCAATGGCCGTAGCTCTCAGCACTGAGCAAGACCGGCCCGACAGATTGGACGAGCTTTCCATCAACACCATCCGCATGCTCGCCGTGGATGCCGTCGAGAAAGCCAAGTCCGGCCATCCCGGCATGCCCATGGGCGCGGCGGCGATGGCCTATGTGCTGTGGACCCGCTTCCTGCGCCACAATCCCGCGAATCCGAAGTGGGCCGACCGCGACCGCTTTGTACTCTCCGCCGGACACGGCTCGATGCTGTTGTACTCGCTGCTGCATCTAACGGGCTACGATCTGCCGCTCGCCGAACTCGTCAACTTCCGCCAATGGGGCAGCCGCACTCCGGGGCATCCGGAGCACGGCGTAGTGCCCGGGGTGGAGGCCACCACCGGTCCACTGGGACAGGGTTTCGCCAACGGTGTGGGCATGGCCATGACGGAGCGATTCCTCTCCAGTCACTTCAACCGGCCCGGCCACGCCATCGTGGATCACTTTACCTACGCCATCGTCAGCGACGGCGACATCATGGAGGGTGTCGCGTCGGAAGCCGCATCACTGGCCGGAAATCTCGGCCTCGGGAAATTGATTTATCTCTACGACGACAACCACATCACCATTGACGGCGAGACCTCGCTGTCGTTTTCTGAAGACGTCGGCATGCGCTTCCAAGCCTACGGTTGGCATGTGCAGAAAGTGGATGGCAATGACTTACAAGCGGTCAATCAGGCGATATCGGAAGCGCGCGCGGAGACTCGCAAGCCGTCACTGATTCAGGCGCGCACGCACATTGGTTTTGGTAGTCCGAACAAGCAGGACAAGTCAGCGTCACACGGCAGTGCGCTCGGCGCAGACGAAGTGAAATTGACCAAAACCGCGCTGGGCTGGCCTCTCGAGCCGACCTTCCACATTCCCGCCGAGGCGTTGCAGAATTTCCGTCAGTCCGGCTCGCGTGGCAGCGCACAGGAGAAGAGTTGGAACGAGCAATTTGCGGCATATGCCGCCGCGCATCCGGAGTTGGCGCGCGAGTGGACGCAGTGGCAGAAGGGCGAATTGCCGGAGGGTTGGAAGACTTCCCTGCCCCAGTTCAAGACATCTGACGGCGCAATGGCCACGCGAGTGGCCTCCGGCAAAGTCATCAACGCGCTCTCCGCGGTGATCCCGAATTTGCTTGGCGGCTCGGCCGACCTGGCCGGGTCAAATGAAACCAACATCAAAGGTGCGGCGGATTTCAGCGCCACAACGCCCGGGCGTGTGCTGCGCTTCGGCATCCGCGAGCATGGCATGGGCGGCGTTTTGAACGGCATGGTGCTGCATGGCGGCGTGCGGCCCTTTGGAGCAACCTTTCTGGTCTTCTCCGATTATATGCGCGCATCGATGCGCGTCGCCGCGCTGACGGAGCTGCCGGTGATTTACGTCTTTACGCATGACAGCATCGCCGTCGGTGAGGACGGTCCCACGCACCAGCCCATAGAGCATCTGGCCGCGCTGCGCGCCATGCCCAATCTGCTGGTTATCCGCCCTGCGGATGCGACCGAAACCGCCGCCGCATGGCGCGTCGCACTGGAGCGCAGGCACAGCCCGGTGGCGCTGGCGCTGACGCGGCAGAATCTGCCGACCATAGACCGCGAGAAATATCCCTCCGCCGACCTGTTGGAAAAGGGCGCGTACACTCTGGTGGACGCCGAAGCCGGACCGCTGCGGCTGATCCTGATTGCCACCGGCTCGGAAGTCGCACTGGCGATGGATGCGCGCAAGAAGCTGGAAGAGCAGGGCGTAGGCACGCGCGTGGTGAGCATGCCCTGCTGGGAATTGTTCCTCGAACAACCAGCCTCGTATCGCGCGGAAGTTCTGCCGCCCGCCGTTCGCTCGCGGCTGGCAATCGAGACCGGCACATCGTTCGGCTGGCGTGAGTTTGTCGGCGATGCGGGCGACACCGTGTGCATTAATCGCTACGGCGCATCCGCCCCGGCTGCGGTGGTGCTGGAGAAGTTCGGGTTCACGGTGGACAACGTGGTGGCCCGCGCCACGGCGCTGTTGAAGTAGCAGGCATCGTGCTAGATGAAACCCACCGCTTCACCAATAACTATGGAGTATCGTGTCATAACAAACCGCAAAGTCTTTGCATTCGCACTTCTTGGAGCTAGTCTCGTTTTTTTCGCGGTTCACTTTTTGGATTTCCCGGGAAGTGTACCCGACTTCATGAAGGTGAGCGGAGGAGGCACCTTGCTAGATGTAAAGCCGTCCTTCTCCGAGGAAGCAATATATCAACGCCTCGCCCTGTATGGAGAGGAAGGACGCAAGAACTATGCTTTCAGGAATGTCACGGTTGACATCTTGTTGCCTCTCAGTCTGTTCCCATTTCTTTTTCTGTTAATGCTGCGAGCGGTGAAGCGCCTTGCGCTTGGCCCTGCTCCTCGAACATTTTTACTTGCATTGCCCTTTGTTTACGTGACCTTCGACCTTGCCGAAAATGCTTCAGTTCTGGCGCTTTTGGCGCACTTTCCAGACCGTTATCATGCCCTTGCTAGTGTCCTTCCCTATCTCACTGCGGTCAAAAGAGCGGCTTCGATACTTGCTCTAGTTATTCCGTTGTCGATTTTCAGTGTTTTACTTGTCCGCCGCCGGCCACAAGAAATTGATCTGGGGTAATAGCTCTGGCAGCTGAAGCTGTCAAATCTGACGCACCGGGGGATGCCTAGCAAATCGAGTCCGGGAATTATATGAGACCGGCTTTAATACGGCATGAGTCAAACAGGCACTCCCGTTTGGGTGCGGCTCTGCTATGCCGGGTAGTGTATCAGTTTGAAAATTTATCAACCCTCAGAGGTTGTCATCCTGAGCGGAGCGAAGGATATGCTTTTCTCCCGTGAATAAAACAAAGCATATCCTTCGCTTCGCTCAGGATGACAACCTTAATTTGTGGCTCGGAAATTTCAAGCTGAGCCACTACCCTATGCCGTTCCCCATTCCCCAACTTCCAATTCTTGATAAGATGGATTGTTGAAGTCGTTCGCACATTTGCCTCAACGGGAGAGAATCATGCGCGTAGCGGTGGGGTCCGATCATGCTGGCTATGAATTAAAAGCGCCGGTTGTGGACTATCTGAAGAGTCTGGGGCACACGCCCCTAGACGTGGGCACGCACTCCACCGACGCGGTGGACTATCCCGACAGCGCGCGCGCCGTGGCCGAAAAACTCCGCGCTAAACAGGCCGATCTGGGCATCATGATCTGCGGCAGCGGCGTGGGCGGTTCCATCGCGGTAAACAAGTTTCCCGGCGTACGCGGCGCGGTGTGCCACGACATGTTCTCCGCGCACCAGGGCGTCGAGGACGACGACATGAACGTGCTGTGCCTCGGCTCGCGCGTCATTGGACGCAACCTGGCTATGGACATTGTGAAGACCTTCCTCGGCGCGAAGTACTCCGGGCTTGAGCGCCATCAGCGGAGGCTCGACAAAGTGAATGTCATCGAGAAGGAGTTTGGGAAGTCGTAGCAGCCCGCTCTCCTTTGTCATTCCGACGAGTGGTCATCCTCGTTGCGCCCGGAATAACCACTCGATGATTTTGCAACCGGCTGTTTAGAACTCAGCGTATCTCCTGAATGAACTTCATCCCCTACGAGCAACTGAACGCAACTCCGAACATCATTGTGGACGGCAGAGCCTGCGACGGCACGCTGCTGACTCTTTCCCATTGGCCGCAGGCGCCCACGCCCGCCGACCTGAAGCGCGACACCTCCGCCGAGATCGCCTTCGCCTATCTCGACGCTTCGCGGTATCACGTCAACGCCACTGCGGTTTCGAACAATCATTTTGACGAAGACGGGCTGATCGGCATTTTTGCGCTGGTCAATCCATCCGAGGCCCAGAAGTACCGCGAGTTGCTGATCGACGCGGCCTCGGCGGGCGACTTCGGGGTCTATCAGCACCGCGATGCCGCGCGAATCGCTTTCACCATCTCCACCTACGGCGACTCGATGGCTTCGCCGTTCGCGCTCGATCTGTTCGAGCTGCCCTACCCGCAGATGGCCTCCAACCTCTACCGCCGCCTGCTCGAAATGCTGCCGCGCCTGCTGACGCATCTCTCGGATTTCGAGAGCTTGTGGCGGGATGAAGATGACCGCCTGAGCTGGAGCGAGGATCTGCTCGACAAGGGCGAGATTCGCATCGAGGAGAACCCGGCTCTGGATCTGGCCGTGGTGCATATCCCGGATGGGATACAGGAAGCCAGGGTACATCGCTTCGCGCAGGCTACGCTGGCCGACTGCCACCCGTTCGCGCTGCACAACCGCACCAAGTGCTCGCGCATTTTGCTGGTGCGCGGGAAGCATGTGGAGTTTCATTACCGCTATGAGTCCTGGGTGCAGATGGTCTCGCGGCGCCCCCCGGCGCGTGTCGATCTGGCGCCGCTGGCCGCGGAGTTAAATCAACGGGAGACCTCCGGTGGGCATTGGACGTTCGATGGCGTCCAAGTCATCACGCCCAAGCTACGGATCGAAAACAGTCCGGGAACTTCGCTTGCGCCGGATTCGATTCGAGCCGCGCTGGAGCGTCATCTTGCCACTGGAGTCGCTGCGTGGAATCCATACGAGTGATCAGGGCTTCTGTTGGAACGTAGATTTTCGTGGCCATTCTTTGGCTAATTCCGGCATAATCCTTCCCTGGCGTTGACATCTTTTCAATCCGTGAGCTTGCGATGAAAACAAAACCATCCCGCACATCGAATATCGTTCGAAAGGACAGTTTGCCCGAAATGCCCTGGGCGGCGCTTGGACCGTACGCATCCGCCGTGGAAGCTCGTCTGAAGGAGATGAAAGAGACGAGGTTCGCGCAGCGGTTTTGGGCGAAAGACTACGGCTTGTGGAGTACCGACGAGAAGGCGGCGGGCGTGGTCGCCAATCGACTGGGCTGGCTGAGCGTGCTGGAGCCGATGCGCGACGATGCGGGCCTGATCCGCGCCATCATCACCGAGTCCCGCACGGCGGGGTTCACCCACGCGCTTCTGCTGGGCATGGGCGGTAGCTCACTCTGCCCCGAGGTGTTGCGACAGACGTTTGGACCTCAGCCTGGGTATCCTGATATGGCCGTGCTGGACAGCACCGACCCGCAGGCCGTGCTGAACGCGGCGGCGCGCGCGTCCATTGAGAAGACCCTCTTCCTAGTCTCCACCAAATCCGGATCAACCATTGAGACCTCCAGCTTATTTGCCTATTTCTACGGGCAGTTGGAAAAGAAAGTAGGCGCGGCAGCGGGCAGAAGCTTTGTGGCAATCACCGACCCCGGCTCGCCGTTAATCGCACTGGCAGCGGCGAAGGGTTTCCGGCGCGTGTATCAGAATCCTGCGGACATCGGAGGGCGCTACTCAGCCCTCTCCTATTTTGGATTGGTCCCCGCTGCATTGATGGGTATCGATATCAACCGGCTTTTGGCCCGCGCCATGTCGCTATTACCCTACGGACCTGGTGCGATCAGCGAAGACAACCCGGCGATTCAACTGGGGGCAATCCTCGGCGAACTGGGATTGCAGGGCCGAAATAAAGTCACGCTGGCACTCTCCCCCGAGATCGCTTCGTTTGGCTGCTGGGCGGAGCAACTGGTCGCCGAAAGCACCGGCAAGCAGGGCCGCGGACTGTTCCCAGTGGATGGAGAACCGCTGCCTGCGCCGAAGGACTGCGGAGACGACCGCGTGTTCGTCCAGATGAATTTAACCAACGACAAGGGGAGCAAAGACAATGGGGGAGACGATGTCCGCAAACTCCAGGCGCTCGAAAAGGCAGGGCATCCCGTCGTTCGCATCCTGCTGAGGAATAAGCTGGACATCGGTCGCGAGTTCTTCCGCTGGGAAATTGCCACGGCAGTGGCGTCGTCCATCCTGGGCGTGAATGCGTTCGATGAACCGAACGTCAGTGAAAGCAAGGCTAACACCGGTCGACTGCTCAAGGCACTGGCGAGTAAGAGTCTCCCGCCACGCAAAGCGGTTCTGCGCGCTTCCGGCGTGAGCGTCTACGGGAATATACCAACCACTGCTGCCAAAAGCAGGGCGACAAAAATAAAAATGAGCGATGTGATCACCAGTCAACTCAGGCGCGGACAAGCCGGAGGGTACTTGGCGATATTGGCATATCTGACGCCATCACCTGCAACCGACCGTCTGCTGCAACGGCTACGCATCACGCTGCGTGACGCGCTGGGCGTGGCAAGCTCCGTCGGTTACGGCCCGCGCTATCTACACTCCACCGGGCAGTATCACAAGGGAGGCCCGGCGAGTGGATGCTTCCTGTTGATAACGGTGAAGGACAAAATGAAAGTGGCCATTCCTGGTCAGCCCTATGGGTTTGAAACGTTGATCAAGGCGCAGGCCCTTGGCGATCTGGAGGCCATCGAGAGCCGCCGTCTACCCGCCTTGCACTTTGAGCTTTCCGCCGAGGGCACCTCCCATGGACTGCGCGCGTTGTGCCAGTGGGCCACCCAGGCTTTCTCGAGAAAGTCCCGCGTAAAATCCAACGCAAAATAGTTGACCGCAGCCGCCACTCAATACATTTTTGTCGCTAACTCCCCCCGTTCACCTATTTTTTCTCCGTTGCTGGATAGGGCAAACTTTACAACCTCCCGGCGTGGGGTTAGGATAATTGTGAGCAGCCAAAAACAGATGGAGCGAAAAGGAGTCCTGGCGACCGTTCCAAGACCTTGAAGGCCTGACTG
>CAMBEY010000055.1 GCA_945865705.1 Candidatus Sulfopaludibacter sp. SbA3 | reverse complement strand
GCAAATCCCGCGTGCCGCTCATACAGGACGCCGCGCAGGCCCACGGTACGTTCTATCGCGACCGGCCTATAGCCGAATATTCCGACCTCTCCTGCTACAGCTTCTATCCCACCAAGAATCTTGGGGCGCTTGGCGATGGAGGGGCGTTGGTAGTGAACCGCGCCGCGACAGCGCACAGCGCGCGACTCATTCGGGATGGTGGGCGAGCGGGCAGCCACTTGGCCCGGGTCGAGGCTGTTAATAGCCGGCTCGATGAATTGCAGGCTGCATTTCTTCGGCTGCACCTAGCTGAATTGGAGCGATGGAATCGCCGCCGCGAGGAACTGGCCGCGCTCTA
Organism: Candidatus Sulfopaludibacter sp. SbA3; assembly: GCA_945865705.1. GTDB lineage: Bacteria > Acidobacteriota > Terriglobia > 2-12-FULL-54-10 > 2-12-FULL-54-10 > SHUM01. The sequence continues at coordinate 12,174 of CAMBEY010000055.1, read as the reverse complement.
CGACCAATTAATAAACGCACTGAAAATAGATGAGATGCAGCCGATCGCCCGAGCTGCCAGAAGCCGGTCATTCTTCCACTTATACGTTGTAAGAATTGCAGGGAAAGCGCGCCGACCGCGTACTCGCAGAGAGGCATTGCGGACGTTTCTGCAAAGTTGCGGGATCGAAACGGGCATACACTATGAACACGCGCTGCATTTGCATCCGGCCTTTCGCCGATTTGGCTATGCGCCAGGGGATTTCCCACATGCGGAACTCGCCGTCCAGCAAGTATGTTCATTGCCGATGCACCCCTTTCTTTCGCGCCGTGATGTGGAGCGCGTAGTTCGTGCAGTTGCTGATTTTTTTCGAAAGTAGTTATTGCAGGTAGGCCTTGCCACACAATATTCCATGACACCAGAAGAGTTGCACAACATATTCCGAACCGAGCAGGAGTTCTGGTGGTATGACGGAATGCGCGCCATCACCAAGGCCTTTCTTGATCCGGCGATGCCACGTGACTTGCTCCTAGGGCTCGACGCGGGTTGCGGCACTGGCTTTAACGCCCAGAGCCTTCAGTCTGCCTATGGCCTGCGCATGTTCGGCTTGGATCTGGCACCGCTGGGCATTCAATATGCGCGTAAGCGCGGGTTCCTGCGCTCTCTGGCCGCCTCGACAATGGAGTTGCCGTTTCCCAGCGGCAGCCTGGACTTTCTCAGCTCTATTGATGTGCTTCCGGTGCTCCCCGAAGGTGGCGATCAAAAGGCCATTCAGGAATTTGCGCGGGTGCTACGGCCTGGCGGATTGCTTTACCTGCGCTCGGCGGCGTTTCACGCGCTACGTAGCCGGCACTCGCAGTTTGTGGCCGAACGCCGCCGCTATCGTGGTCCCGAGATTCTCCGCATGATCGAGGCCTCTGGCATGCGCCCGCTGCGCAGTACCTACGCGAACACCTTCCTGTCTCCTGTTGCGCTGCTGAAGTTTCGCGTCTGGGAGCCTCTCACGCAGGCGCCGCCGCAGTCTGGAGTGGGAGTGATTCCGCCCGCGTGGATCAATCGAGCGCTCGCCGCAGTGCTGCATTCTGAGGCGGCGCTTTTGAGGCGTGGTTGGCGCTTTCCCTTCGGCCAATCCTGGATGGTCGTGGCGAAAAAGCCGGCGGCGAATTTTGTGGCCGGAAATGAAAAGTTATAACGGCTGGCGGCTGTGATGTACTACCATGTGGAATTGATATGGCTCTGTATTCGTCCACTCGCGACTCCAAAGTAGAGATCTACCGGGTCAATCCAATCATCCTCTGCTTGCTTGCCATATTCGCGTTGGCTCTGCAATCCTATCTGCCGATTCCGCTGCCATCGACACGTTACCTGGACTTTCCCCTGCTGGTGGTTGTGTACTACGGTTTGACGCGTCGCAATGCGATTAGCGGTCTGCTGGTTGGCTCGATCGTCGGCATCGCGCAGGATGCGCTCACTCGGGGTCCGCTGGGGATGATTGGAATTGTAAAGACGGTTATCGGATATGTTACTACCTTCTTGAGCGTTCGATTCGACGTGGATAGCCGCGGCTTTCGTTTCACTATCTCTTTTGTTTCTTATTGGTTGAGCTATCTATTGCTGGTATTGATGAGCCTTCTTTTGGTACATTCGCCAATCCCGGTAGAAATTGGCGTAAGGCTGCTCGCCTCTATTGTAAATAGCGTAATTGGTGTGCTACTGTTTTCACTGTTGGACCGATTTCGGCGACAAACCTAGGTCGACTGCTTGCTTGCCTGTAATGAAGCTCGCAATATACTGAAATAGAAAGTGTTATACCAAGATGCCCTTGCTTGAAAGGGAGCCGCGATTCACACAGAACCGGCTCATCCTGTTTCGCTGGGGCACGGTTGTCGTTTTCGTCTTCCTGATCAGCGGCTTCTGGCGTTTGCAGATCCTCAAGCCGGACTTCTATATTCAACTTTCCGATCAGAATTCGATCAAAAACTTGCCCACGCCTGCACCCCGCGGCAGAATTCTCGACCGCAATGGCAAAGTAATTGTCGACAACTATCCATCCTTCAGCATCATTGCTCAGACCGATTCCAAAAAATCATTTGAATCGCATTTGCCCGGAATCGCGGCTGGTTTTGGGATTGATCTTGCAGTCCTGAAATCCCGCGTCGCAATGGCCCGCCATAAGAATCCCTACGGGCATATTGTGCTGCTCGAAAATGCTACGCGAACCGAGATCACATTTCTTGAAACCCATCGTCGTGAGTATCCAGAACTGGATATGCTTTCTGTTCCCCGCCGTAACTACCCCTCTGATGGGATGGGGGCACACATGCTTGGCTACGTTGGCGAAATCTCGGATCGTGATCTGGATCAACCCGAGTGGGCGCTAATGCGGCTGGGCGCGATTGTCGGCAAGAGCGGCATTGAGCGCCAATACGATCACATGCTGCGGGGCGAAGACGGGTTCCGGCGGGTGGTGGTAGATAGCATGGGGCGCGAAGCTGCGGTGCTGGATGAGCTGGTTCCGGTGCCTGGCCAGGATTTGCGGCTGACCATCGACCTGGATTTGCAGTTGGTTGCTGAAGCTAGTTTCCAGGAAGACAGCGGAGCCATTGTGGCCCTTGATCCACGAACCGGCGGAGTGCTGGCCATGGTTAGCCGGCCCGACTACAACCCCAACCTATTTGCGACCGGAATATCCACGCAGGCTTGGAATCAGATTATTGGCGATCCGGACAATCCTCTCCTGAATCGCGCCATACAAGCACAGCTCGCTCCGGGATCGGTACAGAAAATTCTAATGGCCACCGCAGGTTTGGAAACAGGGGTGATTGATGGCAATACATCACACTACTGTGGTGGCGGCGGAACCTTCTACGGCCGCTATTTCCGTTGCTGGAATGCCAAGGGGCACGGTAGCGTAAGCATTATCCGGGCCATGGCCCAATCCTGCGATGTCTTCTTTTACAATCTCGGTCAGGATTTGGGCATTGAGCGCATGGCCGAGTACTCGACCAAATTTGGCTTGGGCCGGCCGACGGGGATTGATCTCCCCAACGAAGAGTCCGGGACTGTGCCGTCTCCTCAATGGAAAGAGCGGCAGTTTCATGAACCGTGGTATCCGGGCGAGACGATCTCCGTGGCGATCGGGCAAGGCGCTTTGACCGTAACACCTGTACAGTTAGCCTACGCCGTAGGGGGCATTGCTTCCGGCGGCGTCTTCAACCGCCCCCGGTTGGTTTCAATCGGAGAGTTGCGATCGGTGAATCATCCCTCCGCTATCAACACAGACTCCCAGGCGAGTGGCCGCCGCGAGGTGCCCTTAGCCGAGGCGACCGTGCAGATGGTTACCGATGCTATCTATGCCGTCGTGAACCAGGGCGGCACCGGCAGTAGCGCTAGAGTTCCGGGGCTGGATATTGCAGGCAAGACGGGTACGGCGCAGGTGGCCAGCCTCTCGCTAGCCAAGAGCGGGGGCAAGGGACTTGATTTGCGCGACAATGCCTGGTTTGTTGGTCTTGCGCCGCGCCGCAATCCAGAGATTGTGGTGGCGGTACTTTACCAGAGTGGCGAACATGGGGCTGCCGCGGCTCCTGCTGCCCGTGACGTCATCAAGACCTACTTTGACAAGAAGAAGGGACTCCAGCCTCCGGCTGTAAATCCCACACTGACCCAGGCCAGGCCGGCTCCCGTTCCGAACGCCACTCCGAACTCTGCTCCAGGTTCCGCAGCGCCAGCGACCAGCCCTTCCGTGCCCCTGCCATCATTGCCACTTCCGCCGTCGCCCTTGCCTGCGGTGTTGCCTCCTGCAAATCCAGCTCCCGCTGCCGCAAGTCCCCAACCGGCCGCATCCCCTGCAGCGCAAATGATTCGTGGTAGCAACTCAGGATGAATTGGGGCCGGTGGAGCGAGGATAGAACAGTGGTCCGGCAGCCGAGATTGCTATGAAAGTGAGTAGAAAGTTTGTCCACTCGATCGATATCATTCCGGGATTTTGACTGGACGATGTTCGGCATCCTGCTGTCCATCTCGTTGCTTGGAGTGTTGCAGATATACAGCACGACATTGAACACGCCGTTCGCGGGCGCCCATCGGAAGCAAATGCTGTGGATCGGCATCGGCATCGTAGTCATGTTCATTGTTGCCCGCATTGATTACCACTCATTGCTGAACTATGCTCCATGGTTCTATCTGGCTACCCTTGGATTACTAGCCGCGCTTCTGGTGGTGGGCATCGAAATTGCCGGTGCGCGCCGCTGGTTTCGCATGGGGGGCGTGAGTTTCCAAGTCTCTGAATTCACCAAGTTTGGACTCATCCTGCTATTGGCGCGCTTCTTCAGCGAACAAGACTCCCGGGAGGTCTCTTGGCAGGATGCCGCCAAGGTTGCCGCAGCGGCGGGAGTGCCGTTCCTGTTGGTTGCCGGACAACCCGACCTGGGTTCGGCCTTGACGCTGATCCCCATTGCTATCGCGGTGCTGTTCCTGGCAGGGTTCCCTTTGCGCTACTTTGCCATTATCGTTTTGGTTGGAGTACTCGCATTGCCGGTTGCCTACCACTTTCTGAAACCATATCAGAAGGATCGCATAGCCACTTTTCTGAATCCCGAGGCTGATCCCAAGAACACTGGATATCAGGTCATGCAGTCCCGAATCGCCATAGGATCGGGGGAGATTTGGGGTAAAGGCATTGGGCAGGGCACGCAGACGCAACTGCGATTCCTGCCGGTAGCCCACACCGATTTTATTTTTGCAGCTTTTAGCGAAGAACATGGCTTTGCCGGTGTATTATTAACTCTTGTACTTTATTTCGCCTTGTTGATGCGGTTGTTGCGGACGGTCGAGACCGCTCCGGATAATGCGGGGATGTATATTATTGGGGGCACGGCTGGGATACTTCTGTTTCAGATCCTGGTCAACGCGGGGATGGTGATTGGTTATATGCCGGTTACTGGAATTCCTTTGCCTCTGATGAGTTATGGTGGGTCATCGGTATTATTTACTTGGATGGCGATGGGCTTGGCAGGTAGTGTGCAAGTTCGTCGCTTTGTGAATTGATGGTTCTGCGTCCGATAGGGGCAACCCTTGGGAATGAACTGGATCCAAGTTTTAGAGACGGTAGTTTGACTATAAAGATTTTTGAATTCAAGGAAGAAGAAACGATAGGCGGAGTCCCCTCGGAAATGTCCGTTGTGCGCCTCCGTCAGGCATTACAAGTTGAGCGACGGGATTGTCCCGCGAGGCGGGTAGAGATCCTGAAAGGCTCCAGTAACAGTTTTGACAAGCTGGTATGTAGTTTTAGGTAGGGAAAAGGAAATCCTCTTGCTTAGAGTGATTTTCAGCGGATTCGAGTAGGCCGAGCGTGCCGGAGACATCTTGAGACCAAACGGAATTTCGACTCAACAATTCACATGCAAGTTCCACTTGGCAGTCCTGGCCATGGCCCGCTCAATTTGTTTTGCAACGCCGAACGCTGCGTCCCGTATCCAGCCGTGTCCAAACCTTTGCGGTCCTGAGGTTGGCGGGTATCCCCCAGCCTAGCCTGCAGTACAGCAGACCGCAGCCTTTCACCCTCTCTCCAGCCCTTTCCGGCAACCTCCCGTCATTTAGGAGAGGTTCATGGCAAAAGAAATGGTAGTCTCCTCTAACCCACACGAAACTCGTGTGGCGATTCTTGAGGATGGTCTTGTTTCAGAAATTTTCTTTGAGCGCGAGCAGACATATAGCTTGGCAGGCAGTATCTACAAAGGACGCGTAACGCGTATCCTGCCTGGCATGCAATCTGCTTTTGTCAACATCGGCCTGGAGCGCGATGCCTTTCTGTATGTCTCCGATTTTCTAGAGGGTCTGGAAGAGTACGACCAGCTGATGCACACGTTGGAGGAGCGCACTCCTCCACGCGTCAGTGCGGAGGAGGATGCCGAGTTGTCTTCGTCCGCCGCCTTGGTGGAGGTCGGCACAGCACAGATTGCTCCTTCCGTGGTACCTCTGGACGGCACTCCGGATACTTCCAATCCAACTGGCCCGTCAAACGCATCACAACCCCGCCCGCCACAGGGCGATCGAGGCCGCGACGGTGGGCGTGGCCGGAGTGATCGCGGGGGGCGATATGGCCGACGCGGTCGAAGCGGGGGACCGCGTGGTGGTAGAGGTGGCATCCCTGATTCGAAATACGCTCGCACCGGCCCCGAGTCGGCGCCACCCCAACAGAATGAGAACCCCATTGTGCCGGTCACTGCCCCAGTTGTTGCCGAGCAACTAGTTTCTGAGCCTGAAGTTCTGGATACACCTGTGGCGCGCATCCTGCTTCCGGGTGAATCGCTTGCCAAATACCGCGAGCAGCCTCGCCCTTCTGATTCCACAATGGAAAGCGCCGCCTCGCATGAATCTCCTTTGGAAATTCCCCGTGGCAATGAAACGGTGAAGTCGGTTCATGAGGAAGAGATCGCAGCCATGTCCGTCGCTGCTGTTCCTGCAGCGGTGCAGTCGAAAGCAGAAGCGCAAGATGAGGTTCTGGATGAAGTACTGGCCGAGGCAGACGGCGCTCTGAGTGCAGAGCCGCTTGAGCAGGAAGCCTCCGAAGTGATCAGTCATCCACTGACTTTTACCCCGCGTCCATTCGATCTTCAGGCTTTTGCTGAATCCGGCCCCGAGGACATGACTACCGAGGAGCTGAATGTCGCGGGCGAGCAGGCCCTGCGGGAGGCTGCTGCCGAATCGGCTGGCGCTGGCATTGATTGGGAATCACGAGAGGAAACGCAGGAGATCTCTGGCGAGATGAGCGCTGAAGAGTCCGGAGAAGAAATCTCCACTCTGACAGATAGTGAAACCGGCCCCCTCGCAGAACCGGGGGAAGCTCCAGCCGGAGGGGAAGCCGCACCGCGCGACGCGGCTGTCCGTGAGGGTGGCCGCAACCCTCGCTTCCAGCGCCGAGGGCGTTCGCAGGTCCGTCGCGGTGGGCCTCGGCGTGATGGTATTATGCCGCCTCGTGAGGGCATGCCGCCGCGCAAGGACGCAGCGCCTCGGGACCCAGTTCGAGATCCGGTTCGAGACCAGGATCGAGATCAGGGCCGCCGTCCGCAGCGCAACGGCAACGGGCCGCGGGAAGGCCAGCGCGACACTCCGCGCGACGGACAGCGTCAGGGTCAGGCTCCACGCCCGCTGATTGGCGACATGCTCAAGGAAGGCCAGGAGATCATCGTCCAGATCGCCAAGGAGCCGCTTGGCAAGAAAGGTGCGCGCATCACGTCGCACGTTGCACTTCCGGGCCGCTATGTGGTCTACATGCCCACGCTCAACCACGTTGGCGTGTCGCGCAAAGTGAGTTCGGACGAAGAGCGCCAGCGCCTGAAGCGCGTTGTGCTGGATGCCGCGAAAAACTTTGCCGGTGGATTCATCGTGCGCACCGCTGGCGATGGTCGCAGCGATGAGGACATTCGCCAGGACGTGCAGTATCTGACGCGCCTGTGGCTGGACATCAAGGCTAAGGCGGAGAAGTCCAACGCACCGTCGCTGTTACATCACGATCCCGACCTAGTCCTGCGCACGCTACGCGATCAGCTTTCGCCCGAATACACCACTATCTGGGTGGACAATGAGCAGGTCTATGAGCAGATTCTCCTGATGGTCCAGAAGTTCCAGCCCACGTTGGTGGGCCGCGTGCGACTGTACACGAAGGAAGTTCCGCTGTTTGAAGAGACCGGCGTTCAGGATGAGCTGAACAAAGCGTTGAAGCCCAAAGTCTGGCTTAAGTCGGGCGGCTACATTGTCATTAATCAGACCGAGGCGCTGGTGGCCATTGATGTCAACACGGGCAAGTTCGTGGGCAAGTCGAACCGTCTGGAAGACACCATCGTCAAGACCAACCTGGAGGCCATTCAGGAGATTGTGCGGCAGATTCGCCTGCGCGACCTGGGCGGCATCATCGTCATCGACTTCATCGACATGGACGAGCGCAAGAACCGCGCCAAGGTGATGATGGAATTGGAAGACGCCGTGCGGGCGGACCGCTCACCGTCGAAGATACTCTCATTCAACGAATTCGGTCTGGTGGCGCTTACTCGCAAGCGCGTGCGGCAGTCGCTTGAGCGCGCCCTCTGCACATCCTGCGTCTATTGCGACGGATCGGGCATGGTGAAGTCGCCCGCAACGGTGAGCCTTGAAATTCTCAGCGAAGCCAAGAAGGTATGCGCCGATTGGACGGGCAAGCAGGTAACCATCCGCGTCAATCCCGAGGTGGGCAAAACACTGAAATCCACCGCCGCCAGCATCATCGAATCCATCGAGGAGATGACCGGCAAAGGCGTTATCATCCGCAACGACCCCAGCGTCCACATGGAGAACTTCTACTTCGACTAGGGATGTGGATTAGATTTGCGAAACGGAAGAGCAGGGAGCCTCGCTTCCTGCTCTTCTCTATTGAAGTTCGATCGACAAATAAAAGGTCGTCATTCCGAGCGAAGCGAGGAATCTGCTTTCCATCCTGCCGCATTTGCTTCCTGTGATCTGTTGCCTGAAGACCTCCGTCCCATCCGCCAGAAAACGATCAACCCGCATAGTGTCAAGAGCGAGACCGACGCTCCGAGCCAGAAATGCCGAGGGCGGAAACGCATCTCGATGCGGTGGGAGCCAGCGGATACGGGCAATGCGCGGAAGATGCTGTCGGCGCGGAGAATTTCCGCCGGCTGGCCATCAATCGTCGCCTCCCATCCCGGATAAAAAATTTCATTCACCAGAACGAACCCTGCTCGTGCCGCGTCTACGCGAAAGCTAAATTGATTTGCGGAAACAGAAAATTCGTGGAAGGAGAAATCCGTGGATTCGTTATCGACCATCGTGGTCTCGGCGACCTGCGACTCATCGGGCAGGTGGATCAGGAAGATGGAGTATACATTGACGGGAGTACTCTTCGCTGCTCTTAACGTAATGTTGCCTGCTCCTGTAGTAAGCTCAAAGATGCCCAGGTCCGCGTTGCGGGAAGTCGCGCAGCCGAGGCTTGCGCTCCGCAACAATCGCGTGGCCGCGCCGGTCTGTTTTTTATCTCCTTGCTGAATCTCTGCCTCCATGGCCGGTATCTCCTCTAGCGGAGCGCCGTATTCAACCATCAACGCGTAACGGCCGGCCTGGACTGAAACCGGAATGGAGAAACGTAGCCAGTCTCCTTGGGTATATCCCCAGTAACCCCAATAACTCTTCCTTTCGGCGCAGAACGCGTCCTCCACCAGACTCCCTGTTGAAGCGCGTTCGGATTGCTCTGCGGCGAGATGGAATGAGTGAAGCTTAACCATTGGCGCTCCGGCCATTGTGCTGGATTCCGCCGGGACATCGGCCTCTTCAAATACCAAAGTCTGGCGAGTCTGAAACCAGCGGGAGTTCATCAGCGCCAGTACCGCCGGATTGTCACGCACGACATAGGCACGAGGGAACAACCATGCGCGGGAGAAATATTCACTGTTTTGATAGACCTTCCACCAGCCCATGTTCTCGAACACTTTTTTGTATTTAGTGGACTGTTGCAGGTTGAGTGAGTCCTCTTCCGCGCTAGCGGTGAGCAGATACTTGACGCCCAGCAAATCCTGTAGAGGCGATTCCATGCCACGATAGTTATCGGGATTGGCATTAATGTTCCGGGTATACTCCTGATAGCGGCGTAGCATCAATGGATTCCATCCGTAAGTGCCGGGAATCCGCACGAGATTCCACTGATTCGTTGGCCACCCCATATAATTTGCAACACGAAAATCTTTGCCGGTGTCCTGGCGCAGGAAGGGGAGCAGTTCCGCGTTGCTATAGATGTGTGAGTAGCTCTCGTGGAGCCTGGGATCAAACGGCGCGTCATTGAAGATTTGGTTCATGCCGAAGCGCGTCAAGTCTGCCGTCATCAAGATTAGGACTGCCCACTTGGCGGCTGTCTGCCATCCGCCAGCTTTCGGCCACAATGTAATAACAGCCGTGAACAGGCCCAGCGCTAATATCATCTGCCAATAGTCGGGAACCTCCGGCGCCCATCGGTAGAGGTATGCCGCCATCCCGAGTGCGGCCAGCAGGGCATTCCGCAGCCACCGCAGATAGGACTCGCTGCGCTCCTGCGAAGTGAGAGTCGTCAATCCCACGGCGGCCATCAGGCACAGGCCGAAATTGGCGATGTTGAAGTACATGGGCATGTGTCGGAACAGGTTCAGCACCGGAATCCTGTAAACTGCTTCGGATAGTCTACCGAACTGTCCAAAGGAGATTTCCGTGCAGATCAGGATCAATCCCAGCCAGAAATAGTTGCGCTTGCGGGCCATCTCAATTAGGCCCAGCAGAGCGAGAATGCATCCTGGCACGGAGAGGAAAATGTAGTTAAAGGAAGGTTCGACTTGGACGCGGTAGGGTACGCCATCAAGTCCCCCGAAATAGTTGGGGAGGAACGCGGTGAGCAGGTATTGAGGGGAATTGCCTCCCATCATATGCGGCGCAGCGAGCTGCGTGCGTGTTGATAGGCTACTCAGTTCCATTGTGGGGACGATCTGAATCATTGCCAGCCCCGCGCCGATGCCACCGATCAAGGCGAGCTGAATCATCCAGTGCGGCCACAGACTGCGGCGTTGCGGACCGCAGCAAGCCTCATAGAAAAAATAGAGAAACAGTAGCACGCCCAGGTAGACCGAATGTTGCCAATGTCCCGCCAGGTTCTCCATGCCGAGGAAAAATCCTGCGGCGCAAGTCCAGTAGTAGCTCCGCTCCAGCAATGCGCGCCGGGCGAGCATGAAAACCAGGGGGAACCAGGCCATGGCATTGATGATAGAGAGATGCTCGGCATGTGCGACCATCGCTCCGCTGGACATAAACAGCACGCCCGCCAGCAGCGCCGCGAAGCGGTCCTTGGTGTAGTCGCGCGCCAGCCAGTACATGAACAACCCGGCCAGAAAATAATGCACAATCTCCTGTATCTCGACCAGCTTCATGCTGAGTGGATAGAACCATCGAGCAATTAGCATCAGCCAGTTGGGCGGGTAGAATATCTGCGCCATCGGATCGGCAATGATGGGGAAGCCGCTGAAGGCGTAAGGGTCCCACAGCGGGAAGCGGAAGTTTCGCAGCTCCTCGTGAACAAAACTCAAGAAGGGATAGAAAATATCCGACACATCCCAAGGAAAGATGGAGCGATTGGTAAAAATGATCTTCCAATAGAAAAACAGGGTGTAGAGAGCGAGCGCAATTGGAACCGACCCGCGTGACCGGCCCGCAAGCAGCTCTGTGATCAATCGCTGAGAGACACGGAATAACTTCATAACAATGGTGGCCAGACTAGGCCGCTTCAGTATAATCGTGGTATGACAAAGCCGTCAAACAGGACGACTCCAGCATTCGAGGCCTTCTCGATGCAGGCGGTCGCGCTGCTGATGCTTCTTATCGGACCCTCAATCGGGCGTCCGAGTGCCTGGGCGCAGCAGCCTCCATCAGCGCCTGTGAAGCCCATCGTGATTCGCATTGGCGAGGCGCGCAAGGAGAGTGAGCGCGACATTTTGTTCCCCATTGTGATTGAGACCTCCGGCACGGCATCGGTTGGCCGCATTCGTGCTGAACTGGAGATGTCTCAGATGGAGGGCTGGAAGTTTCGCCGTATTGATATTTCGCGTGGGCTGGATTTGCGCAGCAAAGTGAACACGCGCAATGACAATTCGACTGACGCTCAAGGTCGACGTGTGGCGAAACTGGTGATCGAGTGGGACCTGACCGGCGAGGGGAAGGAATTGCCAGCCGGGCATGTGGCCATTTTGCGAGTGCAGGCGGAGCGCGCCAAAGGCCAGTCGGTGAGCCCAGCTTCAGATGCTCCCCCGACGCTGATGGTACGCAAACTGTCGTGGGGGTTGGCCGAATTCGAGCGGCAACCTGACGAACTGCCCCAGCTATCGACGCCGGATAACCTCACCGGCAATCCGGACGTCTCCTGCTTCTTCTTTACACACTGATTTTGTAAATGGTCAACGTCGGATCAAATACATCACCCAAGCGCCGCCGAGGATGACGGCAAGGAAGATTCCGAACACTTGCAAGCCGTAGCGCAGCCGTTCGCGATCCGTGCTTTTGCTGGTAACGCCGAACACCACGCTGGTGGCGATGGCGAAAATCATGGCGGCGGTGAAGTGGGAACTGTTCATTTGGTCGTGCGTCCTCCCGATCTATACATCCTAGCTCTTCTTGCCGACGGCGATGTCGTAG
>CAMBEY010000054.1 GCA_945865705.1 Candidatus Sulfopaludibacter sp. SbA3 | reverse complement strand
TCTCCCATACAGATGCAACCAACTGCAATGATTGCGGCAAGGCGACCGAAACGGACTTGAACCGTTTTATGGCCTTGCTCAAAGTTTCTATCGGATTGCGGTGAGAAGGATATTAGAAAATCAGGAGGTTATTTTTAGCTTACCGTCCTAGTGGGACTCATAGGACCGTCTGGCAGCTTGTTGAAATAGCGGGTGGTGGGCTAATTGGAAACCCTGTTTTGAAAATGGAAGAGTGGGGTTAGCGCTTCTCCTTTCTCCAGGCTCTCTAAAATTGCCCCGCGGTGCTCACTATCAATCTTAAACCGGCTGTCTTGAAATGCCGCCTTCGCCTTTTCCAAGTCTTCAACTTCCATAAAGTAAAAAAGTGTTTCTCCTTACCTGTCCGAGAAAGCAGGCTTCCGACAAGACCCCCCTCATTTCTGAGCGTCTCTATCACTTCATTGCTTCGGCTCTTTAACTGCTCGCACCAATCCAGCCAGATCTGCTTCTTGCCAGGCTTGAACTTCATGTTCACCAACCGAACACTCGACATGAATCACCTCTTATGCACACGGGCTAGCCCCGCTGGCGAACCGATTCCAGCGCTTTCATGATCGCGGCGGGATCGGGAGGCACCACAACGGGACGATTGGGAAAACGCGGCACAATGCGCCGGTCGCCGTCCGCGTCGTGAGTGGACAGCGTTCCCTCGTGGTACGCCAGTGAGTACATGGGATCCTTCAGCATGTTGCCGGTGAGGACTCCAATCACACGCTCCGAAGGCTTGATAATTCCGGCGGCGACTAACTTCCTGGCTCCCGCCAGGCTGGCGGCAGAAGCCGGTTCGCAGCCGATGCCCGCTTGACCGATGACAGCCTTGGCGTCGGCAATCTCCTGCTCGCTTACAGATTCGCATACCCCGTTGGTGGCTTCTAATTCGCGTAGCGCCTTGCGCCAGGAAACCGGAGCCCCAATTTTGATCGCAGTGGCCAGCGTCCTGGGATCAGCGACGATTGGCGCGGGATAACTCAGCGGCGCGCGGCCCTCAGCGCGGGCTTTGTTCAAGAGATGGTAGAGCGGCGCCGAACCTTCGGCCTGAATAATGGCCAGGCGCGGCATTCGTTTGATCAGACCCATCGCCAGCATCTCGCGCAGCCCTTTGCCGAAGGCCGAGGAGTTACCAAGATTGCCGCCCGGCAGCACGATCCAGTCCGGCGGTTCCCAATTGAGCCGCTCCATGGTCTCCACAACGATGGTCTTCTGTCCCTCAATGCGATAGGGATTCACCGAGTTCATCAGATAGACGCCAGCCTGCTCGACGAACTGCGACACGACTTTCCATGTCCCGTCGAAATTGGCCTCCACCTGAATGGTGATGGCGCCGTACTCCAGCGACTGAGCCAGCTTGCCCGCGGCGATCTGGCCGGCGGGAATAAAAATCACTGCATGCAGCCCGCCATAGGAGGCATAGGCCGCCAGCGATGCCGAAGTGTTTCCCGTGCTGACGCATGCAACAATCTTGCGCCCCAGGTTCAGGGCTTTGGTGACGCCCGCCGTCATCCCGTTATCTTTGAACGATCCGGTGGGGTTGAAGCCCTGATGCTTGAAGCCGATGGAGTCGAGACCGGCATAGGCGGCGGCGTGCTTCGACTCAATGATCGGCGTGTTCCCTTCCCGCAACGTTACAACCTGATCCTGCTCACGCAGGAATGGAATGATCTCGCGGAAGCGCCAGACGCCGCTCAGGTCGCGTGGATCGAGCGACATCTTGCGCTCACGCCACAGCCGTTTGAGCGCCTCCGGATCGGCGGCGTGTTCGTAGATCACATCGAGCAGGTTGCCGCAGTTGGCGCACTCCGAGCGCGTGTCGTCGAGCGAATACGTGGCAGCGCAGGAGGTTTCAATGCAGCGCAGGTGTCCGCTGGGGCGATCCGACGAAACTCTAGGCATCGGTGCCGATTGGCTGGGAGACACAGGTGAGTCCACGGAAGTTACGAGTTCCTCTCAATGACGATGCCATCATGATCTATCGGCAGCCGCACGGCGCTTGATTCCACATTATTCTTCCTGAAGCAGTCCTGGATGGCGGCAGCAGGTGCGTCCTGTGCGGAGTCGCCGGCCAGCGGTTGGCAAAACGCCAGCACGCTGGGGCCCGCCCCACTCAACGCCGTCGCCAGCAGCCCCGGGATATTTCGCAACTTGAGTATTTCCTCGAAGCCCGGCACCAGCGGGGCACGATACGGCTGATGGATGCGGTCGCGCATGGCTTCGCCCAAAAGTTCAATTCGTCCATTCTGCAACGCGGCCAGCAGCAGCGCCACGCGCTGCACATTAAACACGGCGTCCTTGCGCGAGTACTGCCCCGGCAGAGCGGCGCGGGCCGATTCGGTGGAAAGCTGGAACTGCGGGATCACCAGCAGCGCCTCGAATGTTCGCGGCGCTGCGCAGGGTAGCGCCAACACGCTTCCGGACTCCGTCTGACAACTGGCCACGAAGCCACCCATCACGGCAGCAGCGGCGTTATCGGGATGCCCCTCGATCTCCGTCGCCCGCTCGATCAGGTTCTGCCGCGTCTGTCCTTCGCCGCCTCCACCCTTCAGTTCAATGGCCATAGCCAGCCCGGCGAGAACGGCGGCGGCACTGCTGCCTAAGCCGCGACCGAGTGGAATATCATTCTCAATCACCAATTCAAAGTTCTGTCCCACCTCCGGCCCAGCCAGCTTGGAAAATATTCTCCAGATCAGGTTGCTGGCATCAGCGGGAATGCCTTCCGAAGCCGCTCCCTGCGGAACAATCCGCAATCCTTGAGACGAGGGTCGCAACGTGCAGCGCAGGTGAAGGCCCAAGGCAAGACCCAGCGCGTCAAAGCCCGGCCCCAGATTCGCGCTGGAGGCCGGAACCCGCACTCGGATTTCACGAAATGGTTCCATGCAGCCGTCAATTCCTCACACCCAAACACTCTATCCTAACCTATTTTCACAGTAAGGCAGGCACAGGTGTATCTATAGTAGTGGCTCAGTTTGAAATTTCCTGACCGTGAAATAACGTTGTCAACCTGAATCCCTCGCAGAAAAAATCAACCTGACCCATACCTATTTATTTGAGGAGTTAGAAACCAAGTGTGAAAATCGGTCGAGAATCCCAAAGGCTAGGCACCATGGTTCGCCAGATCAAGCATCTTCCAATGGATTTTGGCCGGGACGGACTTAGTGAATCGACGATATCCAAACATTAAATCTCGGCGTTGCGCAGAAACTGCGCGGCCTCTTCCGGCGGGGTAGGGTTGATGTAGAACCCGGTACCCCACTCGAAGCCCGCGACGCGGGTCAGCTTCGGCATCAGTTCTATGTGCCAGTGATAGTGCGCGCTGGTCTGTTCCTGCACGGGTGAGGTGTGTAAGACCATATTGTAGGCAGGCCGTTCCAGCACCTGGTCCATCTGCGAGACCAGCTTCTTCAATGCTCGCGACAGATTCTGAAACTCGCGCATCTGCCCATTTTCATAATGCGACTCATGCACCTTGGGCAATATCCATGTCTCAAAGGGGAAGCGCGGCGCATAGGGCTCGATGACTACGAAGCTTTCGTTTTCATCCACTACGCGCACCTTGGAATCCATCTCCTGGCGGATCATGTCGCAGAAGATGCAACGCTCCTTGAGCGAGTAATACTGCTTGGCGCCATCCACTTCCTCGCGCACGCGAATGGGCACAATGGGCAGAGCGATCAACTGAGAATGCGGGTGCTCCAGCGACGCGCCGGCCGCTTCGCCGTGATTCTTAAAAATTAAAATATAGCGGAAGCGGCGGTCCTTGCGCAGGTCCACAATGCGGTCGCGATATGCCCAGAGCACATCTTCCAACCCTTTTTCAGTAAGCCGGCTGAAGGTGCCTTCGTGCTCGGGCGTTTCGATAATCACTTCATGGGCACCCACTCCGTTCATTTTGTCAAACAGTCCTTCACCCATGCGACCCAAGTCGCCTTCGATGCCCAGCGCCGGAAATTTATTGGGGATTACGCGCACGGTCCATCCCGTCGAATTGGGCGTGGAGCCATTCCCGCGATAGGCCAGAATTTCCGACGGCGTCTTCGCCTCATTGCCGGGGCAGAATGGGCAGAAGCCTCCGTGAGCGTGGGCGGAGGGCTCGCGCAGAAAATCCGTGGGCCGCTTGGCGCGCTCCGTGGCGATGATCACCCAGCGTCCAGTGATGGGGTCTTTGCGCAACTCAGGCAAGGAAACTCCCTACAGCTGATTCTCTCTTGATCTATCGGAAAGCTTCGCGGAGATGTTGAATGCGCGGCGCGTCCGTGGCGTTCTCATTGGAATACTCGACGCTGACAATATCAAATCGAACCGGAGCCGATTCCTGCCGCGCCTGGTGCCGGTACTGTCGCGCCGCTGCCAGCACATGGCCTTGCTTGGCACGATCCACAGCGGCTTCGGGAGCTTGTATATCGGTACGGCTGCGCGACTTTACTTCCACAAATACCAATGTGCCGCCGTCCCAGCCGATCAGATCAATCTCGCCCTTTAATCCTTCCGGACGATAATTGCGCGCGACCATCACGAAGCCATGCTCACGAAGATGCCAGTAGGCCGCTTCTTCGCCTGCCCGACCCAGCCGGGCTTTCGCGGTGGTCGAGCCCGTTCGACGCAAGTTCGCGAGCGAGGCGGCGCGAACCATTTTTCGCCACAATCTTGCAGGTGAGATCGCTAACGGCATCTGCAAATTCCAATCCGCTCACACGATTCAGCTACCGCTCAGGCATCCAATCACTTGTAACGCCAGCGCGATCCGCCTTTTGAATCTTCAATAATAATGCCGGCCTCGATGAGCTCATCGCGGATCTGGTCGGCGAGCGCGAACTGCCGCTGCTTGCGCGCGTCTACTCGTGCGGCGAGCTTGGCCTCCACTTGCTCCGGGCTCAACCGGCCATTCGAATTCCCCGCCCCGATCCCGGACTCGAGCGGCATCACGTCAAAGATGATGTTCCATTCGTCAATCGCCGCAAGCAGCCCGGCAACATTGCTCTTGCGGAGTTGACCCGCGTCGATCGCCGTATTGGCATCGCGCACCAGCTCGAACAGCGCACCGTGCGCCGCCGCCGTATTCAGATCATCGTCGAGCGCATCACGCATCGCGGAGGGGAATGCCGCTGCCTTCGCCTGAATTTCCGTATGAACACCCTCGGGAATATCCGAATTGGCCAAGCGAAAACGAAAGTTACGCAGACGCTCAATCGCCGCTGATGCCTGCCGGAGCCCTTCCAACGTAAAGTTCAACTGCTTGCGATAAGGGACGGAGGACAGCAGATAACGAATCGACTCCGCCGAATAGCCCTTGTCGAGCAGGTCGCGCAGCGTGTAGAAATTGCCGAGCGACTTCGACATCTTCTGGCCATCCACCAACAGATGCTCGGCGTGCAGCCAGTAGCGCACAAACTGTTTGCCGGTGAGCGCCTCGGACTGGGCAATCTCATTCTCATGATGCGGGAACGCCAGATCGACCCCGCCGGCGTGAATGTCAAATGTGTCGCCGAGATATTTGCCGGCCATCACGGAGCACTCGATATGCCACCCCGGACGTCCCGGGCCAATTTCGGTCTCCCAGAACGGCTCGCCTTCCTTCGGCGCTTTCCAGAGAACGAAGTCCCGCGCATCCGCCTTCTCATACTCGTCGTTATCGACTCGCGCCCCGGCCATCATTCCTTCTACGTCGATCTTCGAGAGTTTGCCGTAATTCGCAAAGTTGGCAATGCGGTAATAGATTGACCCTTCGCTGGTGTAGGTGAAGCCCTTGTCCTGAAGCTGCTTGATAGCGTGGGCCATCTCCTGAATGTGATCGGTGGCGCGCACCACCAGCTCGGGCTGCTCCAGGCGCAAACGCTGGCAATCCTCATGGAACGCGGCAATATACTGGTCGGTGAATTCGCGCAACGAGAGACCCGCGGCAATGGAGTTGCGAATGGTCTTGTCGTCCACGTCAGTGATGTTCATCACGTGCAGCAGTTCGTAGCCGCTGTGGCGGATGTGGCGGCGTAGTATGTCGCCAAACAAGAAGGTGCGGAAATTGCCGATATGCGCGAAGCCATACACCGTCGGCCCGCAGATGTACATGCGCACCTTGCGGTCCTCCAGAGGAATAAAATCCTCGGTGCGTGCGGTGAGCGTATTGTAAAAGCGCAGCATAAATTTAGACCGGAGCGGCGGGCTCCGGTCAGGGTCTCCTATAAGCGAAAGCCCATTGTAGGAGCCGTGTTGCCAGCCGTCAACCTGCGTCCTGGCAGGGACAGGCCTCCAGACCTGTCCTCCTAAGCGCAGGCAGGAATGCCTGCCCCACTCAAGCCCCATCGTGGACTAGCCAGCGTGGGATACCACCAACGGCACGCCATTCGCGTTATAATTTCAGAGATACTAATCGAGGAAGGACTTCCTGTATGAGTAATGCGCAGCCATCCGGCTCCCCGCCGACCAGTCCACTAGCCACAATTGAAGAGGCCATTGCCGAGTTCCAGGCCGGTCGCATGGTAATCGTGGTCGATGATGAGGACCGCGAAAATGAAGGCGACTTGACCAGGTCCGCCGAGAGCATTACGCCGGAGGCCATTAATTTCATGGCCAAGCATGGCCGCGGCCTCATCTGCCTGGCCATGACTGAGCAGCGCCTCGACCACTTGCAAATTCCCCTTCAGACCACGCGCAATACGGCAACCTTCGGCACGGCCTTCTGTGAGTTGATTGACGCCAAGGTGGGCACCACCACCGGCATTTCCGCCGCTGACCGCGCGCGCACGATTCAAGTAGCCATTGACCCGGCCAGCAAGCCGGCTGATCTCGCGCGTCCCGGACACATTCCCCCGCTGCGCGCGCGCAACGGAGGGGTGCTGGTACGCGCTGGGCAGACCGAGGCCTCAGTGGATCTGGCTCGCCTTGCCGGCATGGTTCCCGCCGGTGTGATCTGCGAGATCATGAACGACGACGGCACCATGTCGCGGCTGCCGCAGCTTGAGGTATTCGCCCGCGAACACCACATGAAGATTATTTCGGTGGCTGACCTGATCCGCTACCGCCTGAAGACCGAGCGCTACGTTCGCCGCCTGGCCGAGTCCGTCATCGACACCGAGTATGGCGAGTTCCGCATGATCGCGTATGAATCCGACGTGGACGCGGGAATGCACATTGCGCTGGTAATGGGCGACATTTCCGGCAATGACCCAGTTCTGGTCCGCGTGCATTCTCACTGCCTGTTGGGCGACGTGTTCGCCTCGACGCGCTGCCAATGCCATACGCTGGTGCATCAGTCGCTCGAGCGCATCGGCAAGGAAGGCCGTGGCGTGCTGCTCTATCTCCATCAGAGCGGCATGGGCTTCCATATCGAAAACCCGGAGAACGGATTGCCCGCGCGCATCGTTTCCCATGCGCGGCCAGTCCCCTCGGAGAACGAGCCGGAGTTCGCACGGCGCGTCCAGCATGAGAGCGGCATCGGCGCGCAGATTCTCTCCGACCTGCAATTAAAAACCGTCCGCTTGCTGACAAATCATCCGCGCAAAGTAGTCGCGCTGGAAGCTTACGGCATCAAAATTACGGAACAAGTTCCCGTCAGCAAGGCGCCCGCGCGAGCGTAATTAAAGATACGAATTGAGAGGATTCCGTGAAGAAATGGTTCTTTGGGTTGCTGACAGGCTTTTCCCTGGCCTTTACGTTGATCACGCTGGTTACGCTCTACGGCGCGTACTACGGCAGCGGCAGACCTTCCATCAAGGAAAATTCCACGCTGGTGCTGGATATTTCCGGCGATGTCCCGGAACAGGTCTCGCCTGACATCGCCGGACAGTTGCTCGGCGAGCGGCAGCCCATGACCATGGTGTCGTTAATTCGCACCATCGAGCGCGCCAAAAGCGATAACCGAATCACTGGCATTCTGCTCCAGCCCAGTCGCTTGGGAATGGGCTGGGGCAAGCTCCAGCAACTGCGCCGCGCCCTGGCCGACTTCCGCCAATCCGGGAAAAAGATCACCGCGCTGCTCGGCGTCTCAGGCTCCCGGGAATACTATCTGGCCAGCGTCGCCGACAAGCTCTATCTTTCGCCGGCTGGCGCGCTGGACGTCAAGGGCATCCGCATGGAGGTAATGTTCTTCAAGGATGGCCTGGCCAAGATTGGCGTGCAGGCAGACCTCGAACAGATCGGAGCCTACAAGAATTTTGCCGACGTCTTCAAGACCAATCAGATGAGCGAGGCTTTCCGCGAGGCCGCCACGTCCATGATGGACGACATCTATGGCGGCTTCCTGACCACCATCGCCGAAGCTCGCCGCAAGCCCGTTGAGGAAATGCGCAAGTTGATTGAAGAGTCCGGCCCCTTCGAACCCACGCGCGCCGAGGTGGCCGGCTTGGTTGACGCGCTGCGTTACGCGGACGAGGTGGAGAAGGAAGTGGCCGGCGGCAAGAGCGAAGAAGACGCCCCGCAAGTGAATGTGGAAGATTATAGAACTGCTACCGCCCCCACGCTAAAGGACAGTTCGCCGCGCATCGCGGTCGTTTATGCCGTGGGTGATATTACCTCCGGCAAGGAATCTCACAATCCTGTAATGGGTGGCAAGACACTCGGCGCGGAGACCATGGCCGAGGTGCTGAAGGATGTCGAAGAAGACGACGACATCAAGGGCGTGATCGTGCGCATCGACTCGCCCGGCGGCGATGCCTTTGCCTCTGATGAAATCTGGCGGCGCATGAATCTGCTCAGTAAGAAGAAGCCTCTCGTATTCTCGATGTCGGACGTGGCCGCCTCGGGCGGATATTATCTGGCCATGACCGGCGATCCCATCATCGCCGAGGCCGGAACGCTCACCGGCTCCATTGGAATTGTCTACGGCAAGTTCAACCTGAAGGGCCTCTACGACAAGCTGGGGATCAACAAGGAAGTGATCTCGCGCGGCAACTTCTCGCGCCTCGACTCTGATTACAGCCCCTACACTCCCGAAGAGCGCGCTCGCGTGCGAGCCCTGATGACTGACTTCTACAACAAGTTTTTGGAGAAGGTCGCCGCCGCCCGCAAGATGACTCCCGAACAGGTGGACAAACTGGCGCAAGGCCGCGTCTGGACCGGCACGCAGGCCAAGGCCAACGGCCTGATCGATGAACTGGGCGGCATGGAGCGCGCCCTTGTAATGATTAAACAAAAATCAGGCATCGCCGCCGGGGACGAGGTGCTGCTCGTCGAGTTCCCCAAGCGCAAGCGCCTGCTGGACATGCTGATCGAGCGCGCCCGTGGCAGCGCCAGCCTGTGGGCCTCCCCACTCGATAAAGCGCGCGCCGAGCTGGTGAAGATCGAATCGTTCGCCCGCACCGGAGCCTGGGCTCGCATGCCCGCTGAATTTGATCTTCGATGACCGCTGAGATTTCACGCTGGCAGACCCGTCCAACCTGTGATATTCTTAGATATTTCGTACTGTACTTCTATGGAATCAGGCGAGACACTGCGGCCCAGAGGCAGCGGAAGAGGTTCGTTCCTGTCCGTCATTAATCTCAACGAGGAGCAAGTGAATGGCAAAATTGGTCGATTACACAGTAGATAACGGGCTGGGTATCATTGAGTTGAACAGCCCTCCGGCGCACGCCTATGGCCACGAGATGATGCGCGATCTGGATGACGCCATCCTGCAGGCCCGCATGGATGACGAAGTTTACGTCATCATCCTGCGCGGCAAGGGCGAGAAGTTTTTCTGCGGCGGCGCGGACATCAAGATGCTCAACGAGAAGTCGCCGAGCTACTTCTATTATTTTTCGCTGCACGCACAGGAGACCGCACGTCGCCTCGAGCTGACCCCCAAGCTGGTCATCGCGGCCATCAACGGCCACTGCATGGGCGGTGGATTCGAGATTGCGCTGGCTTGTGACATCCGCGTCGCCAAGCGCGATGGCGGTCGTCTGGGCCTGCCTGAGATTAATCTTGGCCTCGAGCCCGGCGTGGGCGGCACACAGCGGTTGCCGCGCATTATCGGTTACGCCAAGGCTGTCGAGATTATCGCCACGGGCCGTGCGCTGGCTTTTGAAGAGGCGCTCGATCTAGGCATCCTTCATTACGTTTACGAACCAGCCACGTTCTGGGAAGAGACGCTGGCCTACGCCCGCCAATTCTGCCCACCCAACAAGGCCTCCATGGCCGTGGGCCGCATCAAGCTTTCGGCGCGCATGTCTCTTGAGACGGGCATCCACGAAGGCATCATCATCGAGCACGAAACGCTCCAGCAACTTTACGTTAGCGCGGATGCCCGCGAGGGAGTCAGTGCTTATTTGCAGAAGCGGCAAGCTAAGTACACCGGCAAATAGCTGCGTTATATCATCAGCATTTTGAATAAGTTGCGTAATTGGACTTCATGTTTAAGATTTTGTTTTAGAAAGATCAGAGAGACTTCAGAAAGATTAGGGGAGGATTCATGTCAACAGCGGAAGCAACTGGTTTGAGACTTAAGAATTTTGTGAACGGCGAACAGGTCGACGCGCTTAGCGGCGCGGTCTCGGAAGTACGCGACCCCGCCACAGGAGAGCTTGTCGGCTTCGTACCCAAGGGCGGAGCGGAGGATGCCAAGCGAGCGATCGACGCAGCGGATGCGGCGTTCGAAGCCTGGTCGGACACCGGCGTGCAGGAGCGCGCGCGTTTGCTCTCGAAGGCGCATGACGCCGTGCATCATCATGTGCCGGAGTTGGCGGCGCTGCTGAATAAGGAGCAAGGCAAGCCGGTTAGCGAAGCGATGACCGAGATCGAACACTTCTTGCATGGTCTGGATTTTTACGCCGGACTGGCCACCAAGGTTCGCGGTGCCCATGTCTCGCTGCCGGATTTCCCGAACAAGAACGCTTTCGGCCTGGTGATGCGACGCCCCATCGGCGTCTGCGCCGGCATCGTGCCGTGGAACTTCCCCATCACCCTGATGGGCACCAAGGTCGGCCCCGCGCTGGTGGCTGGAAACACCATGGTCATCAAGCCTGCGGGCAGCACCCCGATGACGGCGATTCGCGTGATCGAGTTGATGAATGAAGCTGGCCTGCCCAAGGGCGTGCTGAACATCGTAACCGGCCCGGGATCAAGCGTCGGCGAAGAGTTGATCTCGAATGCCAAGGTCCGTCGCGTGGCCTTCACCGGCGCGTCGAACACCGGACAGCACATCATGGAAGTCGCGGGACGCACATTCAAGCGCGTTACGCTGGAACTGGGCGGCTCCGATCCGATGATCGTCTGCGACGATGCGGATCTCGCTCGCGCCGCTTCGATGGGCGCAGTCGGCCGCTACTTCAATTGCGGCCAGCAGTGCCTGGGCGTGAAGCGCATGTACGTCTTCGAGAACGTTTACGATGCCTTCGTTGAACAACTGGTGGCCAAGGTGAAGAAGCTGAAGGTCGGCCTTGGCACCGAGAAGGACACCCGCATCGGACCACTGCACACCGACGCGCAGCGCGCCGAAGTGCAGGAGCAAGTGGAAGACGCCATCAAGCGCGGCGGCAAGGTTCTGGCCGGCGGCAAGGCTGCGTCAGGCTTCAAGACCTCGAACTTCTTCGAGCCCACGCTGATGGTGGATGTCCCGCACGATTCGCGTTTGGTTCAAGAGGAAGTCTTCGGTCCCGCCCTGCCCGTCTTCAAGGTAAAGGATCTGGACGAAGCGATCCGCTTGGCCAACAGCTCCATGTTCGGCCTCGGCTCCTCCATCTGGACCAAGGACCTGTCCCGCGCCAACAAGGCGGCGAATAAGATTCAGGCCGGCATTACATGGATCAACTCGCTGCACTACGGCTATGACGAACTGCCTTTCGGCGGCGTGAAGATGAGCGGCATCGGTCGCGAGCACGGCCCCGAGGCGCTCGACTATTACATCGAGCCCAAGGGCGTCGTTTACGCCGGATTATAAACGGCACCGCGGGATGGCGGTGGAATCCGCCGCCATCCTTACTTCATCTAAATACCCCTAATTACTGTCATCCTGAGCGCAGCGAAGGATCTGCTTTCGGCCTTCTTGGTAAGAACAATATTTGATCAATTCACAGAGAGGTTACGCGAAATGGTAAAGCTTTATATCGCCGGACAAGAAATTGAATCGAAGAGTGGCGACGCCACCAAAGTAATGAACCCGTCCAACGGCACAGTGGTGGACTCGATTTCGAAGGGTAACAAAGAAGATGTCCGCATGGCGGTGGACGCGGCGGAGATCGCGCTGAAGAAGTGGTCCAAGGTCGCTCCCGCAACACGCGGTGAGACGCTCTTCAAAGCTGCTCGCGCCATCGGCGCACACATTGACGAGCTGGCCACCAGCCTCACCAAAGAGCAGGGCAAGCCCATCAAGGAAGCGCGCATGGAGATTCGCCGTTTCAAGCACACCATGGAATATTACGCTGGACTCGGCAAGAACCTGCGCAGCCTGCAGATTCCCATCGCCGAAGGCCGCTTCGGTATGGTCCTGCGGAAACCGATCGGCGTCGTCGGCGCGATCATTCCTTGGAACTTTCCGATCTCGCTGCTCGGCAATAAGCTGGCTCCCGGATTGCTCGCGGGCAACAGCTTCGTCATCAAGCCGGCCAGCACCACGCCGCTGACCACCGTGCGCGTCTGCCAGATTCTCTCCGAGGCCGGGCTGCCCGAAGGCACGCTGAACGTGGTTGCTGGACCGGGGTCAAGCGTCGGACAGGAGTTGCTCGAGAATCCGAAGATTCACAAGATCGCCTTCACCGGCGCCACCGACACCGGCAAGAACGTCATGCGCACTGCAGCCGA